>JBFEWI010000090.1:0-7028 GCA_041546475.1 Sulfurovum sp. | reverse complement strand
TACGGGAAAAACTGCAGGATTTACACTTCCGTTACTAGAGAAACTTTCGCAAACAAAACCAAAGATGCAGAAAAAACAGATCCGTGCCTTGGTACTTACTCCTACACGTGAACTTGCAGCACAAGTGGCTGAGAGTATCAAGACGTATGGTAAACATCTGCCTTATACCTCTACAGTTATCTTTGGTGGGGTTGGCATTAATCCTCAATTGGCAGCTATACGTAAGGGTGTAGATATTGTTATCGCTACACCGGGTAGATTGCTCGATATTGCAGGACAAAAGGGCATCGATTTTTCTGCACTTGAGTGTCTGATTCTTGATGAAGCTGACCGTATGCTTGACATGGGATTCATCCATGACATTAAAAAACTGATGAAACTCATGCCACAAAAGAGGCAAACACTTCTCTTTTCAGCCACCTTCTCGCCAGAGATCAAAACATTGGCATCGGGACTTTTAAAGAACCCTGTACTTGTAGAAGTGGCACGTGAGAACACAACGGCCGACCAGATAAAGCAGGTGGTGCATTTCGTAGATAAAAGGCGAAAGAGAGAATTACTTTCCCAGCTTATCAAGATAAAAGATTGGAAACAGGTTCTGGTTTTTACACGTACAAAACACGGGGCAAATAAGCTGACTAAAGAGCTTGAAGAGTATGGAATCTCTGCAGCGGCTATACATGGGAACAAAAGCCAGGGAGCAAGAACCAAAGCTTTGGCTGCTTTTAAGGCCAATGAGATACGTGTACTTGTGGCTACGGACATTGCTGCAAGGGGGATAGATATAGATCAGCTTCCTCATGTGGTAAACTATGAACTCCCAAATGTACCGGAAGATTATGTTCACCGTATAGGTAGAACAGGCCGTGCAGGGCAGAGCGGTGAGGCTGTTTCACTTGTCTGCATAGATGAGCATGAACTGCTTAAAAATATTGAAAAGTTCATCAAGTCTGAGATACCAAGAGTAGACATCCCGGCATTCAGGCCGGACCCTAACATCAAGGCTGAACCTATCCAAAAGGGCAGAGGTGGTGGAAAAGGCCGGGGAAAAGAGGGTAGTAAAAATTCGCGTCACAAACCTCGTCGTAGCGGTGATCGTGAGGATGCCAGAAGCAGTCAAAGTAATAGAAATCGAAACAGAAAGAAATAATAAGGATCAAAGATGAAAAAAATATTTAAACTCACTGATGAGAAAAAACATGAAGACCGTGTCCTAGAAGCGGTAAAACATGAGATTCGCAAATATGTCAAACGTGAAAAGAAAAAGAAACTTGAAGATGCACAGAGTACATACTGGGACTTTGACTGTAAAATAGGTACAACTCCTGATACTGCAAAACCAGTTGATCTTGATACGCTTATCAAAGAACTGGATGCAGTCAAAGCAAGCGGTGCAACAGAGTGTTATGTTGAGATACTTGCCAAAGTGGTTCAAAAACCAGCAAAAGAGATAGATGATGAAGAGATCTCTGCTGAGTAATACTATTTAATATAAGTTGGGTATAATTTTGAAAAAAAGGATCAATATATGAAAAAATCAACTATAATGGCACTCTTAATAGCTTTAGGGATGATCATGTCAGGCTGCTCAAAAACATGGAGTGGCATCAAGCAAGATACAGGCGAAGCCTGGGATGCATCTAAAAAGGCAGTGCACAACGCAACTTCGTAGAAATTGCCTCTTGGTAGTACCTTTATTTTTTATGGGATACTAACAGTATCCGTTGAGATATTCTCATCACGATTCACGGCATTGGCATCAAGAGCTTTCATAAGAGCAACTTCAGGTAATTCACTATTTTTGTACATATCTTGGGCGAAACCAAAAGAGAGTGATTGGTAGCGTAATGTTGCAGTGACAGTATAAGTACCTGCCGGCAGATCTTTTATCTCGTACTCTACTGTATCACTTCCCCCGATAAAGTTATTGTCTGTCTCCGCATTACCATGCGGATTAATCGTTTCAGGTAAATTTATATCATCTTTATGAAGTCCTTTTGGCAAGATACGGTTATCTTTCAGATAATGCAATGCATGTAAGAGTATGTAGGTCATCTTATCGTCCGTATCCTGTAAGATCGTTTCATAGACCTGTACTTGTGAAGGATCAGTGATCTTATCATAGTGTGGTTCATATGTATTGGTTGCTGTGTCGTATACTACACCGATGATCTGTCCATTATGATTCATAGCGCCAGATTCAAAGACAATTTCATCTGCTGCATTGGTCACTTTTACATGAAGCCAGGCACGGCGTGATGGAAAACCTGTCGGGAACTTGTGACCACTGCGGTTTGTAACTAGGACATAAAAGTTGAGCAGACCATTCTCAAAGCTCCATTGTGTGATATTGACATCAGCATAAGCTTGAAGAAATGCTCTTGTATCCTCTATGCTATCATTAAATCTTTCTTCATCTGCCAAAACCCCTAGCTTGATACGGTTGTTCTTGAGTATCTCAAGCATATAGGTGTTGGCACCAAGGAATTTATGTTGATAGAATGGTGATCTGTCTGAAAGACTACCATTGTCAGGTCGTCTAGAAATGACAACACTAGCATTATCTTCTGTTTGTGGCATGTGGCAACTCTGACAGCTTTGTGTTGTTCCATTGAAGTCACTGTATTCCCATTCGGTGTAAGCAGCCTGCTCGGGGAAAGTTAAACCAGTATCCTGACCATCTGTAGAGATAACAGGAGTCTCTAGGTTATGACAGGTAGCACAGAGCTTAGATTCATTGATATGAGGACTATATTCCGGTGTAAACTGAACATTTCCGATCATTGGTTGTGTTGTAAGATTTTCTTCATAAGGACCATATATCTTACGATCGGTGCCAGTGTTATTGGTATTTATCATAAAGGCACCTGTAAAGCCATCAGTTGTACCCAGTTCAGGTGTGTTTTCTATTTGATGACAGAGCGTACAGCTGACCCCTTGCATCGCAGCATCGTAATACTCGTTGTCATGGTTCAGAAATCCATCACCTGAAAGTAGAACCGTATCACCGTTATAGTTCGCTTCCACATTTGCCATAGGAGTATGGCATCGACTGCACTTACCTTCAATCGTTTCTTTAAACTCAGGATGCTCTTTGACTTCTGTGGCTACTTTTGCCTGCCAAAACGGATCTATTGCAGCATTGGCCATCATCGTACCTTGCCATGCCCTGGCGATAGATACATCTGTACCATTAGCATCCTGAATACCATCGTGACACTGTGCACATTTACCTGAACCGGTGAAATGCGTTGTAGTAAAATTGACATCATGTACGATTGCATCAGGGAAAACTCCTACATCAGGCACAACTTCTACAGTCAATATCATACTATCTGATGATGTTTCATTATCTTCGCCTGTAACAGTAAGTGTCAGCGTTTTGTTTCCTGCAGCAGTAGGAGTATAATTAAATGATGCGGTAGAAGCCAATGTGCTATTGCTCTCATCATTCCATACATACGAGACAATGCTACCATCACTGTCTGTACCACTTCCCGTAATGGTAATAGTTTGATTAACATATATAAGTAAATCAGGTCCGGCATTAGCTTCTAGTGAAGGGGTATCTACAGATGGAGTAGTAGTACTCTCATCACTGGATCCACCGCCACACGCATGTAAAAAAATCAGAAAAATGATACCAAATGTTAGAGTGGAGAGATGTCTCATGATGTATCCTTTTGAAGGGGATTACTCTATATAGTTCAATTATAATTTAAGATTATTAACGGATGGTTTCATCTGGGATGATAGTTATAGTTACTTTTATTATGTAAAAAGGAGGTATATAATGAGGAATGACACATGAGTACATTTTGTATCTCATGGTCATTATTATAATGTAGTGTGACTATTCGTCTTTGAGCATAGGAGCATCACCTATGGATTCCGGGTGGAATTTTTCTTCATACTCTGAACTGACGGTGAACATCAATTTAAGGTCAGCAGCACTGCTTGCATATTGGTATGCTTGTTCTTCAGTGATCTTCTCTGCCAATGTAAGGTCAAATAGCGCACGGTTAAAGGTAATGGATCCATAACTGGTATGTTCTTTATCAAGTGCATCCGGAATTTCATGATCACGTTTACTTCTGATAAGTTCTTGGATCTGAGGACTTTTGAACATCATTTCTACAGCAGGGATCATCTCACCGGACCGGCCTTTGATCAAACGTTGAGAAATAACGGCTTCCAAGGTTGAAGCAAGTGTTTCACGTACACGATTTTGCTCTTCTGATGGGAAAATAGCGATAATACGGTCAACGGTTTCTCTTACATCCAATGTATGCACAGTAGAAAAGACAAGGTGCCCTGTATTTACAGCTTGTAAAATACTTTCAGCCGTTGCAATGTCACGCATTTCACCCACGACAATGATATCCGGGTCTTCACGCATTGCTGCACGTAATGCACGGGAAAAACTGGTTGTATGCAATCCCAGTTCACGTTGCTCTACGATAGATTTTGAATCTTTATGTACATACTCTATAGGGTCTTCGACAGTGATGATGTGACGCGGGTATGTGTTATTGATCTCTTCTATAACAGTAGCCAGGGTTGTGGATTTACCACTTCCGGTTGTTCCTGTAACAAGAACAAGACCGCGTCGTAGATGAGCAAGTTTATGTAAGGCGGTCGGAAGGTTTAACTCTTCTATGGTTTTAATATGGTAAGGAATAAGACGGAAGGCGAGGGCAAAACCACCAAGATGTATGGAGATGTTGATACGGAAACGGTAATTCTCATCAAGTGCATAGGCACCATCAAACTCTTTCGTTTCCATGAATTTTTCATAATCATCACCCGTTAACATTCTAACAAGCACTTCAATGGTCTTAGCATCTAACTTTTCATTAGATAAGAGAACGATGTCACTTTTGATACGGGCATGTATCTGGCTATTCGATTTAATATGCAGATCGGCTCCATTCGCTTCAATGAGCATATACAGCCAAGAATCCAGTTTTTCTTTTATACTTTGTGTTAAAGACATAGTTTCCTCCCATTTCTTATATCTATTTATATTATACTACTGCTTATTTGCTTATATTATAGAGTAAGTATGAAAAAATGACAAATCAAAGTTTAGATGGTACAATACACTATTTGTTAAAAAGATAAGGACAGGATGATGAAAATCATGAAATATATACTATTTGCATTAGTGTTATTTGGTTTATGGGTGACTGAACCAATATGGAGGAACCTTGATACATTTACATCTACATCAGTTACGGATGAGTATGATACACCAACAGCAGTTATAGATGAGTATGATACACAAACAGCAATCATGGATGAGCATGAAACATCTATATCGAATGTAGATGAGCATATTATAGAACAGACAATAAAAAACAATGAAGAAGTCAATGTTGAGTCTAGATTTTTGAAAAAATTAGCACTAAAGTATGGTTCAAGACCATCGGTGAAAGAGAGCACAGGGGTACCTGCACCTGTGTATAGATATTGGAAACAAACACTTCAATTCCCTGATTCGCTTCAAGATGAAACATGCAGCCCTATACGAGGTAGTGAGATGGGATGGAAAACAGTATGTAGATATAGAGTAAAGATAAGTTATGATAATTTTGAACTACGAGAGGATAGATTTATTATTAAGAACGGTAAGGCATATAAGAAGTAGTCTATACTACTATTATTATATACCGTAATCTAGGAGAATAATTTATCCCATAGGGTAGAGTATCTCTTCATGTACTTTGTCACAGGCCCTTAACACTTCATCACTGAGCGTGAGATCCATAGCTGCAAGTGAAGCATCGAGCTGATCTGCATGCGTCGCACCTATGATGGTAGAAGCCACAAAATCAAACTGTTTTGACCACGCTGTGGCCAGAGTGACCGGGTGTAGTCCTGCATCAGCTGCTATCTTCAAATATTTTTGTGTGGATGCCAGTGTCTTTTCATTCATGAAACGTTGTGCCATAATGCGCTGTCTTTGATTCGGTGATTTGAGGTATGATGCAAATCTTCCTTTTGCATCTTCGGGATTTAGTGCTTGGTTGTACTTTCCTGAAAGTACGCCTCCAGCAAGTGGCGAATAGGGGAGCAGTGAGACCTGTTCATTTTGAGAAAGGGTAGCGAGCTCATCCAAAAATCTACGGTTTAAGAGAGAAAAGTTGTTCTGTATGGACTCAAAGCGAGCTAACCCTTTATAGTGGGATGTCATCAGTGCTTTGCTTGTACCGTATGCAGTGTCATTTGAGGTCCCTATGTAACGTACTTTTCCTGCCTTTACCAGTCTGTCAAATGCTTCTAGAGACTCTTCTATAGGTACAACGGTATCGGGCCAGTGCATCTGGTAGAGGTCTATATAGTCTGTTTTTAGCTGTTTCAAACTTCCTTCTATCGCACGTTCTATATGAAATCTGTCTATAGCGGTCATGCCATGACGGATAGGAGGAACGAACCAACCGCTTGCAGCACCGGCTACTTTAGTGGCCATAATAATAGAATCACGCGGCTTTGTTTTCATCCACTCTCCTATCCACTCTTCAGTAATACCTGCAAGTTTTGCATCAGGCGGGACAGGATAGAGTTCAGCCGTATCATAGAAGTTGACACCATGGTCATAGGCTTTATCCATAATGGCAAAGGCTGCTTTTTTGTCACACTGTGTTCCAAAAGTCATCGTCCCCATACAGATGGGTGAAACACGAAGCCCGGTTTTTCCTATGTATCTATATTCCATGATGATCCTTTAAAATGTAGTTTTATATCATAACTTAAAATTTATAAGTTTTTGGACTCCCGTGGTTATTCCTATTTAAATATTATTTGGAACAATTAAATCGTATATTAACCATTTATTAACGAATTAGGAATAGACTTAAAATATGTAGAGTTATATTTTTACATAATATAAGATGAAAGGTGGGAGTTGCAATGATGAATCATAAAAATAATAGACTGAGTCTAGCTGGTCTAAGCTTGATCGCAGTAAGCATGTTTTATATGACCGGATGTAGTGGGAAAGGGGGTAGTGGAGATGGTACTGATGG
>JBFEWI010000147.1:0-4692 GCA_041546475.1 Sulfurovum sp. | reverse complement strand
AGTTCTTTTACCCTTTGTTTATCTTCATGACCCTGTACTTCTTGATCAATAATGGCATGCTGCTCCTGATCATTCTCTTGGATGATGTTATAGGCTACCAATGCAACGCCTCCGACAATCATCACTGATAATATCGGCAATAATAGTTTTTTTACTCTTTTTTTGTTTTTTCTTATTGTTTTTTTTGTATCAGAGATCATATTTTTAACGTTAATATCCGATTTTATCACATTGTCATTTCCCGTTACATGACTTAATTCTGCTCCACAATTACTGCAAAAACGGTCAGAAGGACCAACCTTATGACCGCAACTATTACAAAACTTCATATTTTTTACCTCTTATTTTTTAGATACCCTATCATTTCTTCTATCAGATAGTAACGAAAAGAAAATAAGACAAGGCTGATATTATTAAATATAATATTCTATCTATAGCTGGATAAGACATATTGATTTTCACACCTTTATCTATCTTCTGCTACACTACGTTCACAAAAGTCAAAGGGTTAAAATGAATATGCAAGAGATAGCAGACAAGTGCGAAAAAAAGTTTTTGGAAAAAATAGAAGAGAAAATGGGTGACACTTCGATAGTGCCTTTGCCGCTGATCAAAAAATACTGTCGTATGCTCACGATCTATTGTGACTCAGAAGGTAAAGTGACAGAAAGCTTTATAAAATCCATGGAAAAGAGTATTAACGAAATAAAATCTATAGAAGGTATGGATGAAATCTTCGATGAATGTAATAGATGCCCGGAAGATGAATAGAACCGGGCTGATAAAAACAAAAAAGCCATGCAATCATGCATAGCTTTTAAAAGATATGGATCCTCTTTTCAATCATTAAATAGCAATAACATAGATATTTGGATCGAGTTTATCTCTTAGTGCATTTTGTATGGCTTGGAGTGTTCCCGTACCTGAACTGGAGCAGTCACTGCACGCACCAAGATAACTGATATACACTTCAAATATCTCACCATTCTTTTTGACATTAAGCACATCGATGTCTCCGCCATCCATAATAAGAAACTGTCTTACCGTGTTATCAATAGCAGTCTCAACGGCCATGATCTGATACCCTGTACTTAACTCTCCAAAGGGTACATCCGCCAGGGCATCCTCTGCTTCTTTTTGTTCTGCCAATAATTTTTGGTGTTCTTCAATGTACGCTAAGAGGGTTTCTTTGCAGTCTGCATCCGACGACCCTGCTTTTGTGTACTCTACCAGTCCTTCAAGTGTATCGATGTTATGTAATGCGATAGACTCTTTGATAGAGGCAATGCTCATTGGGCTATCTTTGCAAGGAGGGGTTTTTTCTTCATGGTCCAAAGGTGCATGAATATACTCTTTTACAGCTAACTTTACCGCATCAATCGCAAATGTAATGGTATAGCGCTCAGAAGCAGGCAATGCTTCTATCGTTGGGTTGTCACGCAGTAAACGTTCCAAAGCTTTGTAAGTGATGTCATTGATCTGTGGTATGCTTTTATTGGTACATATGAGTGAGAGTATATGATTGACTGCGATACCTGAAGCTATCCCGTCAAACGTATAACGTGCAAGTACAATGGTATTTTCATGTTTGTTTATGGCCCAATGTATTGTAAGTTTATACCCTAGTGATTCATCTCCATAGCTATAGCTAAAAAGTGAGGCACCCAGTTCTTTGGCTTCTTCTTCAGAGATCGTACCTAAATATTTAGGTTCGTTGATAAACATTGCAACCTTGATACCATACTCATTGTCTGTTTGTTGATCCATATTTTTTCCTTTAGGAGATAATCTGAACTTTAGCAAGCTAACCTAAAAATAGGCTAAAAAATGATCTAAAATTTTTTTAATTTTTTAATTTCTGTCTATTACATTTAATATGCTATGATTATTCGCATACAGAAGGAATAAAATTGAAAAAAACAATAATGAAAACATTATTTTTATTGGTGCTGGTACCTATGACATTATGGGCAAATACAATGGAGTGTGAGTCTGCACTAACTTTGTTTGACAAATCGGTCCAGCAAAACAAACCGATCTCTGACGATTTACTTATGATGACGATCGTATATTGCGAGGATATACCACAATATAGGCAAATACTTACTCAAATGATTAAGATACTGGAAACGGCTGAAAAGCATACCAACTCTCTTTTGACCCCCTCTTCCTCAAACAATCTTCAGAGAACATATTAAGATGTTTGGGAGTATAATATTTCCATGAAAAACCTCCGAAATGCACTTTTACTTAAACAGCTTTATCAACTCAAACAACTTGGTTACAAATATACCTCTGTCACACCATATAAAGAAAATGAACAGGAACTCAGACTTCCAAATACACTGGAAACATTGAAAAAACAAGCCATGGAGTGCCATCTGTGTGAGCTGAGTAAAAGCCGTCAGAAAGTGGTATTTGGAGAAGGTGATCCACACGCAGATATACTGTTCATCGGTGAAGCACCAGGTGCGATGGAAGACAGTTCGGGGCAACCTTTTGTCGGCAGATCCGGGGAATTGCTCACGAAGATGATAGAAAATGTATTGCTTATTCGCAGATCTGACGTCTACATCACCAATATCGTGAAGTGTCGTCCACCCAATAATGCAATTCCTACACCGACCCAGGCACATACGTGCCAACCCTATTTGATGAAGCAGATAGAACTGATACAGCCAAAACTTATAGTCACCCTGGGCGGAACAGCATATCATTATCTTACGGGTGATGATACAGAGATCAGTAAGGTCAGAGGGACTCTGCACAAACAAAATGATTATACGGTTATCCCTACCTATCATCCAAGTTATTTACTTAGAAATCCAAGTGCAAAAAAAGAAGTATTTGAGGACCTCTTGAAAGTTAAAGAGTTGATGGAGAAATAAGGGTCTGAGTTCCCGGGAAGATGTGGGAATGACAAAGAGAAGGGGTTACGCTTCTCTTGCTTTTGTCACTAACTGTTCGACGATAGATGGATCTTCAAGGGTAGAGATATCCTGCGTGATCTCTTCATGCTTTGCGATAGAACGCAAAATTCTTCTCATGATCTTACCTGAACGTGTTTTAGGCAATCCAGGTACTTCAATGATATGGTCTGCTTTGGCAATGTTACCGATCTCGTCTGCAAGCAATGCATTGATATGGTTCTTGATATCTTTGTTGATATGCCCCTCTTTGAGTACGATATAGATGAAAATTGATTCACCTTTGATATCATGCGGACGCCCTACTACAGCAACTTCTGCCACAGAATCATCTTTTTTTACAGCTGCTTCTATCTCAGCCGTACCCATACGGTGACCCGAAACGTTGATGACATCATCTACACGGCCTGTGATCGTAATGTAGCCCTCTTCATCAACAACTGCACCATCCCCGGAAAAATACACCGGTTTTCCGTCTTTGACCGCGTCACCAAAGTATGCTTTTTCATAACGTTTAGGATCACCCCAGATATTTCTGATCATACTTGGCCAAGGTTTAGTGATACAAAGGAGCCCTGTCTCCCCTACTTCTTTAGGCGTTCCGTCAGGATCGATGATCTCGGCTATGATCCCCGGTAGTGCAAATGTTGCACATGCCGGTCTGATAGGGGTTGCTCCAGGCAGTGGCGAGATCATATGTCCACCTGTTTCTGTCTGCCACCATGTATCCACGATGGCACATTTAGAATTACCTACGGTTTCATAATACCATTTCCATGCCGGCGGGTCTATAGGTTCCCCAACGGTTCCAAGTACCCTTAAACTTGACAGGTCATATTTCTCAGGCTCGTGTTCACCCATTTTATGAAGAACACGGATGGCAGTCGGTGCAGTATAGAACTGGTTGATCTTATGGTCTTGTACCATTTTCCATGCACGACCTGCATCAGGGTATGTCGGCACACCTTCGAACATCACAGTTGTTGTTCCAGCAGCCAAAGGTCCGTAAATGATATAGGTATGTCCTGTGATCCAACCGATATCTGCGGTACACCAGTAGACATCATCCTCTTTAACATCAAATACCCACTCCATGGTCATTTGTGCCCAGAGAATGTATCCTGCAGTTGCATGCTGTACCCCTTTTGGTTTACCGGTACTTCCTGAAGTATAGAGTAAGAAGAGCGGGTCTTCACTGTCCATCAGTTCAAAAGGACACTCTGCATGCTGAGAGGTGATCAGTGCGTTATAGTCATGGTCTCTGCCCTCTACCCAGTTGATCTCTTCGTTGTTCCTTTTTACAACAAGGACTGCTTCAACACTCTTGCCACCTTGTGAGAGTGCATCATCGACCACTTGTTTAAGCATATAAGGCTTCCCTTTTCTATAGGCGCCATCTGCTGTGATAACCAGCTTCGCTTCTGCATCTTCGATACGGTCTTTCAGCGCTTCTGCAGAGAAACCGCCAAAAACGATAGAGTGTATCGCACCGATACGGGCACATGCAAGCATTGCATAGGCAGCTTCAGGGATCATCGGCATATAGAGTACTACCCTGTCCCCTTTAGTTACACCAAATTCATCTCTAAGTAAATTTGCCATTTTATTTACACGTAAAGAGAGCTGTGCATAAGAGATCTTTTCTACATCACCTCTGTCACCTTCGAACAAGATAGCCGTTTTATCTGCTTTGTCTGCAAGGTGTCTGTCGATACACTGGTTGGATACATTGAGTTTACCGTTGATAAACCATTTGTAAAACGGT
>JBFEWI010000267.1:0-1828 GCA_041546475.1 Sulfurovum sp. | reverse complement strand
CTCTCTTTGACCTTAGACACGCTACACTTCCAGTATGAATAAATTAGAAACCCTTGAACACTATTTCGGACACAGTGCTTTTAGACCTTTGCAGGAAGAGGTTGTGGATGCGATCCTGGCTAAACAGGATGTATTGATGATACTTCCTACCGGTGGTGGAAAGTCACTTTGTTATCAGCTTCCTACACTTTTGATGGAAGGCATTACCGTGGTGGTGTCACCTTTGCTTGCATTGATGCATGACCAAGTGGTAGCACTGAAGGAGAATGGTATAGCAGCAGAGATGCTCTCTTCTATGCAGGATCTCGAAGAGAGTCAGCAGATAGAGGCACGATTGAGAGCAGGCGAGATAAAACTGCTCTATGTGGCACCTGAACGTCTTACCAATGCCTATTTCCTCAATCTGCTGCATCAGCTTCCGATCAACTTTTTTGTCATCGATGAAGCACACTGTGTGAGTGAGTGGGGGCATGAGTTCAGGGAGAACTATCGACGTCTGTCGCTACTGAAAGAGCAGTTTGCCACGACACCTATCGCAGCATTTACAGCCACTGCAACCCATGCGGTGGAGAGTGATATCGCCAGCAACCTGGGATTGCAAAATCCAAAACGTGTGAGAGGTTCGTTATTCCGGGACAATTTGACCATTCATGCGCGACACCGCATCAAAGACGGTAGAGCACAGTTGATGGAGTTCTTGAAACTCCATACAGATGAGTCGGGTATCATCTATACGCTTTCAAGGAAGTCTACAGAAGCGGTCGCACACTTTTTGCAAGGCAAAGGTATAGAGGCTAAAGCATATCATGCGGGACTTTCAACAGAAGAGAAGAACCGCACCTATGCGGATTTCGTGGCTGACAGGGTGCAGATAGTAGTAGCAACGATCGCTTTTGGTATGGGTATCGACAAGAGTAATATCCGTTTTGTGGTGCATATGACCATGCCGAAGACCTTGGAGAACTATTATCAGGAGATAGGACGTGCAGGAAGGGATGGCTTGGCATCTGAAACACTTCTGCTTTTTTCAGCGCAGGATATCGTACAGCAGAAGATGTTCATAGAAGACCTGCCTGAAACTCCCTACAAACAACATGCATTCAACAAGCTGGACAGTATGGTCCGTTTTGCCAACTCTGAAAATTGCAGGCATCAGAGCATTGCAGCTTACTTTGATGACCGTATAGACGAATGCGGAGAGACATGTGACAACTGTACGGCACCTGCTAGTGAAAAGGTAGACATTACTACAGCAGCACGTATGCTGCTTTCCACCATTTTACGTACAGATCAGAGTTTTGGTTTACACTATGTGATAGATGTATTGAAAGGAAGTAAAGAGCAGAGGGTCCTGCAGAACGGACATGATACCCTTTCTGTCTATGGTATAGGAGAGGAGTACAGTAAATCACAATGGTTGACAATAGGTGACAAGCTGTTGGAGTTGAATGCGGTGGAGATAGGTGAGTTTAAAGTCTATCGGTTGACAGCCTTTGGTATAGAGGTGATCAAAGGTTTACATCAGATTGAACTCAAAAAAGAGAGACTGACGGTACAAAAATCCGAAGTTAAAAAGAGAGTGACCTATTTTGATGATTATGATGTGGAAGTGTATGACAAGCTTCGTGATCTTCGAACACAGATCGCTTCTGAGAAAGGTATTCCTCCCTATATCGTTTTTTCAGACAAAACATTAAAAGACCTCAGTATGAAGGTGCCGCAAGACAAAGAGGCGATGCTTGAAGTACACGGGATAGGGGAAGTGAAATTTGAACGTTACGGGAAAGAGTTTTTGACTCTATTGAACAATGAATGCTAAACCATTATG
>JBFEWI010000212.1:0-2686 GCA_041546475.1 Sulfurovum sp. | reverse complement strand
TTCACACAGTGTACTAAGGGATGAAGTCACTTTTTCCCTGCCTTTTGAGCCACTGACCACACTTTTTTCATGGCTGATCAAACGAGATATGAAAAAAATGTTTGCCTACAGACATCAAAAGACTCAAAAGATTATAACTTCAAAATCTCCATAGCCTGTATCATATCTTTATCCCCTCTGCCCGAAAGACTGATGATGATGGTCTTGCCTTTGATCTTCTCTTTAGGCATTTTTTTAAGATAGGCGATCGCATGGGCACTTTCAAATGCCGGAACGATCCCTTCACTTCGGCTAAGCCAGACAAAGGCATCCATCGCCTCCTCATCGGTAACAGAGTCATAGATCACTTTGCCCTGCTCCATTAAAAATGAGTGTTCAGGTCCTATGCCCGGATAGTCAAGCCCAGCTGAGACAGAATAAGCCTCTTCTATCTGTCCCTCATCTGTTTGCAGCAGATAACTCAGCTGTCCATGTAGAATACCGGGTCTACCCAATGCCAGAGAAGCACCATGATCCCCGCTATCCAATCCTTTTCCTCCTGCCTCTATACCAATGCACTCTGTTTTTTCTTCTTCTATAAAGTGGGCAAACATGCCTAAGGCATTGGATCCACCACCGATACAGGCAATAACATAATCAGGCAGCGTACCGGCCTGTTCCAAGAGCTGCGCTTTGGCTTCATAACTGATGATGGCCTGAAAATCACGTACCATTAAAGGATAGGGATGAGGGCCTGCAGCGGTGCCTATGATATAAAATGTATCTCTGGCATGGGTGACCCAGTGTCTTATGGCATCATTCATCGCATCTTTCAGTGTTTTACTGCCAGACTCTACTGCGTGTACTTTGGCTCCCAGCAGTTTCATACGAAAGACATTGAGCTGTTGTCGCTCTACGTCTTTTGCACCCATGAAAACCTCACACTCCAGCCCCATGAGTGCTGCGACAGTTGCAGTAGCCACGCCGTGCTGTCCTGCGCCCGTCTCAGCAATGATCTTCGTTTTACCCATACGTTTGGCCAAAAGACCCTGGGCAATAGTGTTATTCACCTTGTGTGCACCTGTATGGTTGAGATCTTCGCGTTTCAGATAGACTTCAGCGCCTATCTCATCACTGATATTCTGTGCTTTATACAGGGGGGATGGACGTCCTACATAGTCTTTGTAGAGTGCATTGACCTCATTCCAGAAGGTTTTGTCAAAACGGTATTGTTTATAGACTTCATCAAGTTCAATGAGTATGGGCATCAGTGTTTCAGGTACATATCTCCCTCCAAACTTGCCAAAGTGGCCTATCTCATCCGGGTCAAAACTAAATTCTGTTGGTATATATGGTTTCATGAAAACTCCTTTATACCTATACTATACAGTTTCAAAAAGTTTTCGTAGTATGTTTATGTCAGTTAAAAAGATACACTGGCTTTTTTGCTCTTACTGTTTTATATTTTTTATTTGGGTATCTTCTTAGTCATCATCATAAATAGTGAAGATCGGTTCAAATCCCATAAGTTGCAATTTTTTATCCACTACTTTTGCATCAAAACCATTTCTTTTAATCGAAGATAATAATTTAATCTGTTGTTCTCTACTCAATCCTGCCAGCTCCAACTCAAATTCAATTTCTTCTAAAGTCATACGATACTCCTTTTTGATAATGTAAATGTCTCTTGCACTGTTCCATACTTCCCACGACCAGAAAATAACATAGGCTTGTCACTCTGCTTATCATTCACATGTATTTTTGTGACATCTGCGATAAAAATGGTATGATCACCGTTTTTATACGTATCACATACCTTACATTCATAGATAAAGTCTGAAGCACTGAGTAATACATTTTCATTGCTATCTGTACCCTCAACCGATAAACCGCTTTTAGCCAATTTGTCTTCGCTGTCACCATGTATCTTCCCCATCATATTGACAGTTTCATAATGATCAAATGGTAAGAAATTGAGTGTAAAACTTCGATGTTTTTCCAGTAGTGCATGTGTATGGTTCTCTTCACGTACCGCCACAGCATAACGAAAAGGAGACTTAGAGATAGGCATATGCCATGAAGCCGGCATGAGATTGCCCTGGCAGGCGAGCAAAGCCGTGACTCTAGGTTGTGCGTGTGTTGCTTCTTCTAAACTTTCATAGGTTTTAAACATTGGTTCCTCATTTTTTATTATATTTTATACGGATATAAAAACATTTCGTAGGGGATTTTTGTTGATTCATGCTAGATATCTACTCTGACATTGTCTGTCTCAATAAAATCTCTAAAATCCAATAAAATACGTTACATATTTTAAAGACTAAAGACATACATAGAAAACCTTATAAAGTAAGTTAGATTATAAGGTTTTCAAAGAATCGTCTGCTAGTTATTGGATTATTCCTCTGACTTATTGAATTTGTCATAGTACTTTTTAAAAACCACAAAAGACCGTAAGCGAAGACTGTGTAGCTCTATCATAAGCCTTTTAATTTATACCTGACGTAATTAACTCAAGTTATACAATAAACCTAAAACTAAAAAACTAAAAAGTGAACTTAGCATCACTATTGAAGAAAGTTTTTTCCCATGATAATCATATTTTTGTGCTATGATAGCCAAGGCTATTGCAGCAGGTATACCACTTTGCTGAAAAAGAAAAGTATACATTTTATCTGTCATGTCAGGTAAAAAGAGAAGAACTAGA
>JBFEWI010000190.1:0-3397 GCA_041546475.1 Sulfurovum sp. | reverse complement strand
GTTTTTTTTTTAATTTTTACAAAAAAAATAAACGGCTCTTTTTGAGGGAATGAAAAAAGATTTTTATCTCTACTTTGTCCACTCCTTCCATGCAGTCTGTGATGACGCGTATGCCATAGGAAAAACGCACTACGGATATGAGTTTGTATCGGCTGTGCAGAATGGAAATATTTACGGTATCCAGCCACACCCTGAAAAAAGCCATGAAAATGGTTTGAAGATCATAGAAAATTTTGCAAAATTATAGGAAAAGAACAGATGACAATACTACCAGCAATAGACCTTAAAGACGGTAAAGCCGTAAGATTAAGCAAGGGGCTCATGGAGTCTGCCAAGATTTACTCGGATGAACCGTGGCAAGTGGCTAAACGCTTTGAAGAACTTGGATCAGAGTGGGTTCACCTTGTTGACCTTAACGGTGCCTTCGCAGGTAAGCCTGAGAACTTAGAACAGATCAAAAAAATCCGTGAACACTGCAACCTCAAACTTGAACTGGGTGGCGGTATCCGTGATGAAGAGACTATCAAGATGTATTTGGAACTGGGTATCGATAGATTGATCTTGGGTTCTATCGCTGTAAAAGATGCACAATTTGTTAAAGATATGGCAGCAAAATACCCTATCGTTGTGGGTATCGATGCCATAGACGGTATGGTTGCGGTAGAAGGTTGGGGAGAAGTGAGTGACATGAAAGCCACGGATCTTGCACGGGAATTTGCCAATGCAGGGGTACAAGCGATCATCTGTACCGATGTGGGCCGTGACGGAATGATGACAGGGGTCAATGTAGATTTTACACTGGAGATCCAAAAGGCTTCAGGACTTGAAACGATCGCTTCTGGCGGACTAAAAGATATGAAAGATATCAATGCGCTCATAGAGGCGGGCATCGATGGTACTATCGTAGGCAAAGCATTTTACGAAGGTACGCTGGACCTTGAAGAAGCCTTTAAAACCGTAAAGGCGAATAAATGACTATTTTTCTTGCCAAAAGCAAAGCTTCAGTGAAAGGCACCCAAGGGCATTTCCTTCGGTCAATTTGTAATGGGCTTTGCTCATTACAAGGGAGACATGCATAATGAATGATAAGTATTATGAACTGACCATCACACTTGATGATGATTTTGTCGATTTTATAGCAGACTTTATCGCCAATATTTATGGTGAAGGACTGGAAATTGGTACAGGAAAAATCATCGTACGAAGTGAATCTGATTTAACTTTTGTTAAAGATGCACTTGTATCATTGTCAGGTACTTTAAGTAATGCCATCAAAATGGACTATACACTCGAAGAGAAAGAAAATGTAGACTGGATAAAGACCTATCAAGACTCTATCCAACCTATAGAGGCCGGTAAATTCTATATCTTTCCAAGCTGGTATGAGCCCAAAGAAGAGTATATCAATATCAAAATAGACCCTGCGCTTGCTTTTGGTTCTGGACACCATGCCACAACATTTTCATGTTTAGAGGCTATCAGCACATATGTCGATGAAGGAAAATCTGTTATCGATGTCGGTTGCGGTTCTGGTATTTTGGGTCTTGCGTGTAAGAAACTGGGAGCAAACGTAGAACTTTGCGATACAGACCCTCTCTCTGTTGAAAGTTGTCAAGAGAACTTTGCGTTAAACGAAGAGACTTATGATAAACTCTGGGAAGGTTCTATAGACAAAGCAGAAGGTACCTATGATGTGGTCATCGCAAATATCATAGCAGATGTACTCAGGTTTATCGCCAAAGATCTAAAATCTGCCTGTAAAGAGGATGGTATCTTGATACTTTCAGGTATTTTGGATAAAAAAGAAAATCTGGTAGTAGAATCCTTTAAAGAACTTACACTGGTAAAAAGAATACTTAAAGATGAGTGGGTCACACTCGTATATAAGAAGGAAATCAATGGCTAAGCAAAATAATAACCAAGATAATAATAACAATAATAATTTTTTCAACAACAACCCGCTATTGGCATTTGCACTCTTTTCTATCGTTATCATCATGATCTTTAAATCATTTGTAGGCGATAGTGGCGGTCTAGGCAATATGCTGGACAGCAGCAACAATGTTACACAAACCAAAACAGTCAAATATTCTGAGATCAAGAGTGAAATAGAAAAGGGGTCGGTCACTTCAGTAAAGCTTACACCGACAACAGTAGAAGCGATCGCTGATGTGGATGGGCGTAAAACGCGTTTTATTGCACAAAATGTCCCTACCTATGACAAAGACCTTATCCCTCTTTTAGAAGAGAAGCATATCACCTATGAAGGGATCATGGGAGGCGGTTTTCTTTCCGATCTCTTAGGATCATTAGTGCCTATCCTTATCTTCTTTGCTATTTGGATCTTCCTGGCCAAAAAAATGTCTAAAGGTATGGGCGGTGGCATACTGGGTGCCGGTAAAGCCGACAAACTGATAAACTCTGAAAAACCTGATACGAAGTTTCATGATGTACAGGGTGTTGAAGAAGCCAAAGATGAAGTCAAAGAGATCGTTGATTTTCTTAAATTCCCTGAACGCTACATAGAACTGGGGGCAAAGATCCCAAAAGGTCTGCTTTTAGTGGGACCTCCGGGAACGGGTAAAACCCTTCTTGCAAAAGCGGTTGCGGGTGAAGCCTCTGTACCTTTCTTCTCTGTCAGCGGTTCAAGTTTCATTGAAATGTTCGTGGGTGTGGGAGCAAGCCGTGTACGTGACCTTTTTGCCCAGGCAAAAAAAGAGGCTCCTGCGATCATCTTTATCGATGAGATCGATGCTATCGGTAAAAGCCGTGCATCAGGCGGACAGATGGGCGGAAACGATGAGAGAGAACAGACACTCAACCAACTCCTCGCAGAGATGGACGGGTTTGGTACAGATACACCTGTCATCGTACTCGCTGCAACGAACAGACCCGAAACACTCGATGCGGCCCTGCTCAGAGCAGGACGTTTTGACAGACAGGTACTGGTCGACAAACCTGATTATGACGGACGTTTGGCTATCTTGAAGGTACACTCCAAAGATGTGAAGCTCTCATCCAATGTTGATTTGACCATTGTGGCAAAACAGACAGCCGGTCTGGCAGGGGCCGATCTGGCCAATATCATCAACGAAGCTGCACTTCTGGCCGGAAGATTCAACAAAAAAGAGATAGAACAAGAAGACCTTTTGGAATCCATAGAGCGTTCTTTCGTAGGACTTGAAAAGAAAAACAGAAAGATCTCCGAAGTAGAGAAAAAGATCGTAGCCTATCATGAAAGTGGTCATGCACTGATGGCGGAGCTCACTGAAGGTGCCACACGTGTGACCAAAGTCTCTATCATTCCTAGAGGACTGGGTGCACTGGGCTATACCCTGCACCTTCCTGAAGATGAAGAGCGTTTCTTGAAACAAAAACATGAGCTGATGGCTGAGAT
>JBFEWI010000152.1:0-4592 GCA_041546475.1 Sulfurovum sp. | reverse complement strand
CCTTTTGCGGTCGCAATGGTTTTATCATCAAGGGTGACGGCTATCACGAACTCTTTTTTGTGGTCTGGGCCTGAAGAGTCTAAAAGGGTATAGTTGGGTGTCACACCGTGGGTTGCCTGTGTGAGTTCCTGCAACGCTGTTTTGTAATCTTTTGAAAGGGAGTCAAGGTCGATCTTTGGATGACTCTCTTCCAGGAGTTTGATAGAGATCTCTTTGGCTGTAGCTAAACCGGCTTCAAGGTAGATCGCACCGATGATCGCTTCAAAGGCATTGGAGAGCAATGAAGGTTTGTTTCGGCCGTTGTTGTTCTCTTCTGCCAGTGAAAGGTAGATATAGGAACCAAGATCGAGTCTTCTTGCCAAAAGGGTAAAACCGCTTTCATTGACCAGTGAAGCACGGATCTTTGAAAGGATACCTTCATTTGAATTGGGGAACTTGGAAAAAAGATACTCTCCTACGATGAGGTCGAGTACGGCATCTCCTAAAAATTCAAGCCGCTCATTATTGTAAGGCTTTTTGTAACTCTTATGGGTCAGAGCCTCAATAATCAATTGCTTGTTTTGAAATGTATAGTTCAGTCGTGCTTCCAGTTGACTGTAATCATTCATAGATTTCTCCTATAGTGTTAATTTTATTCTTTCTGCTTCGTTACGGGCCAGTTCGTCGCAACGTTCATTTTCAGGATGTCCATTGTGCCCCCTGACCCAGGTACCGCGTATATTGTGCGGGCTCGAGATTTCGAGATACTCTTTCCACAGGTCCACATTTTTTACTTTGGCAAAGTTCTTGCGCGCCCATCCCTCCAACCATTCATTGATGGCTTTGATCACATAAGAACTGTCAGAGATGATCTCTACGTCACAAGGCTCTTTAAGAAGCTTCAATCCCTCTATGACAGCTTGAAGTTCCATACGGTTGTTGGTGGTATGGGCATCTCCGCCAAAGTACTCTTTACGGATCCCCTTGAATTCCAGGATACCTCCGTAACCGCCAGGTCCTGGGTTCCCCAGACTGGAACCATCAGAGTAAAGAGTAATCTGTTTTCGGGCTTGATTTTGCAATTTTTTCCTCAACTTTTACCGTATTTATTGCCATGCAATTCGGACAGCGTTTGAAAGAGACAGGGAAACTCTGTTTACATTTCTGACAGAGATAGGAGAAAACCAGATCTCCCTCTTCAAAACCGTTTTCTCTTGCAGTGGCTAACATATCTACACTGAAAAGACCACTTTGTTTTGCAGGTTTTTGCAGATAACCTTTCGCATAATAAAGCGTCTGCAGCTGTTTATTTGATGTGATTATATCTAAATCGAGTTGTGAATTCGGTAAGAACCAAAGAACGTCAAGAAGCTCTTCGATCCGTTCGGGGTCAATGTTTTCCCAGGCACTTTTGGTATCAAGCAGTAAAAGTGCTTTGATGATATGCCTATAGAGGCTTGCATCCTCTTTTAACAGCTGTGTGAGTCCCTCCACCTTCTCCGGTATGGCCAAGCTCTTATTTGCAAGAAGTTCCGAAAGGTCCAGAAATCTTGCCAGTGATGTTGTCTCTTCCCCCAACACATTGAGAGGTTCTAGGACCTCTTTGGCTTTATCGTATTTTTGCATGATCTCATAGACGATCCCCAGTTCATACAGGGCTTGCACATTGCGGGGTTTCTTGCGCAGAACTTCTGTGTAGATGGACTGGGACCGTTCCAGGAACCCTGCATGAAGATAGGTACTCCCCAGACGCTCCATCAGTTCTATTTTCCCTGAATCATGGGTAATGTTTTTAATAAGGAAAAGATAAATACTGATCGCTTTGTGGTACTCTCCGGCATTTTCAAAAGCTTTTGCCAGAATGGTAAGCGGTTTGAGCATATGCGGTTCGAAAGGCATATCTGCTGTCTCCAAAGCACACTCGGCAGTGTCAAATTTTTCCAGGAACTTCAGCAGGTTCCCTTCCTCTTTTTGCTGTTTATGCAGTCCCCATCCATAGGTGACAAGTGCAATGATAAGAGAGATCACAACAATAAGCATAATACTGAAAAGGGGGTCATTATACGCAGGTAATATATGTTCCAAAATAATCCTTATGAGACACAAAGCAATGAAGAAAAGGTTCAAATAACCCGTTACAGGCGCTTTACTTTGTTTACGTCCTTAAATTATATCTAATTAGATATAATTTTAGTATGATAGATAATGCCTCGATAGAATCCTTAAAGAACAGTATTGACATAGTAGACGTGATCGGCAGCTATATAGAGCTACGTAAAGCCGGAGCGAACTATAAAGCAAACTGTCCTTTTCATGGAGAAAAAACCCCCTCTTTTGTTGTGAGTCCGAGTAAACAGATCTATCACTGTTTTGGGTGCGGCGTAGGGGGAGACAGCATCAAATTTGTGATGGAGTTGGAAAAACTCTCCTACCCAGAAGCGATAGAGAAGCTCGCCTCCATGCACAACTTCTCCTTGACCTATACCAAAGGCAGCTCGGACTACTCTGATGCAAAACGTGTCCTTGAAGCCGTAGGTCAGTGGTATGTGAAAAACCTTCATCATAATGCAGCAGCGATGAAGTATCTGCTTGACAGGGGTATCTCTCAAAACTCCATTGAAACATTTGAGATAGGGTATGTACCAAGCGGAGGGGAAGTGATGCAGTTTCTGCAAAGGGCTTTACTTCCGCTGCCCAAAGCTGCAGAGGCAGGGATCCTTGCCCAAAATGAAAATGGCAGTGGCTATTATGCACGTTTGGTAGAGAGGATCACTTTCCCGATCTATTCTACCAGCGGCTCTTTAGTGGGGTTTGGCGGCAGGACCATTACGAACCATCCTGCAAAGTACATCAACTCTCCCCAAACCAAACTCTTTAACAAATCAAGACTCCTTTACGGGTATCACTTGGCAAAAGAGAGCATTTACAAGAACAAAAAGATCATTGTGTGTGAAGGGTATCTCGATGTCGTGATGTTCCATCAGGCAGGCTTTAAAGAAGCGGTCGCAGGGATGGGGACCGCACTGACACCGGAGCATCTGCCTCTGCTGCGTAAAGGAGACCCCAAGGTGATCCTGGCCTATGATGGCGACAAAGCAGGTGTGGCAGCAGCACTGAAAGCGGCCCAGATGTTGTCAGTGGCAGGTTTTGACGGCGGGGTCGTACTTTTCCCTGACGGGCAGGACCCTGCTGACCTCATAGGCAAAGGGCAGAGTGAGACCGTAGCAAAGCTGCTTCGCAATGCCAAACCGTTGATCCCTTTTGTACTTGAGATGCTTGTTTCAATGTATAATTTAAATGATCCTAGAGCAAAAGAAGCCGCTTTTGGTGCTCTGAAACAGTACCTTGATACACTCAGCCAGATCATCAAAGATGCGTACATCCCTATGGCAGCGACCTTGGTGGGTGTGGCCCCCTCGCTTTTTGGTAAAGAGGCCAATGTCGCCAGAGCCAGAGAAAGTTTTACACAAAAAAAAGATGATATAGGGTATTTAAGTATTTTAAAAACACTCATTGAAAATCCTGATCTTATCGATAATGTGCTGAGTGTGATGGATACAACTATGTTGGGTAGTTATACAGAACTTTTTACAGCACTCATCAATGGAGAAAATGAGCATCCTGGGTTGGTCGGTCTGAGTATAGATGAGAGTATAAAAATAATGGATGAAAAAGAGCTCAACAGTGCCCTGATAAACATACTCACCATACACTATAGAAATAAATTGCAGAGTATACCAAGAGATACAGCGATAGCGGCAGAGAAGAAACCATTTTTGCTTAAAAAGATAAAACTGGATATACTTCCGAGATTGAAAAAAGGTGAGCTGGTAGCGTATGACTCACTTCATTAAAAATCGTTTATAAGGAAAGAAAATGGCAACAGCATCAGCAAGACACATCTTGGTCAATGATGAAGCGCTCTGTAAGGAACTCAAAGAGAAGATCAATGCAGGGGAGATCAGCTTTGAAGAAGCAGCGAAGCAGAACTCTACATGTCCTTCCGGTGCTAGAGGTGGAGACCTGGGAAGATTTGGTCAGGGGCAAATGGTACCGGAGTTCGACAGAGTCGTTTTTAACGATGAGGTAGGTGTCGTACACGGTCCGGTGAAAACACAATTCGGGTACCATCTGCTTGAAATCACAGAACGTTCGTAAAAAAGTCTGCAAGATAGGTAAAAATATATCTATCTTGTGCTAGAATCCTCTTTTTATAATCTTTGGGGCATTAGCTCAGCTGGGAGAGCGCTTCGCTGGCAGCGAAGAGGTCATCGGTTCGATCCCGTTATGCTCCACCAAAATTCATTTAATTCACCCATATACCCTTTCTCGAACATCTATACTTATGCTAAAATAGATCATACATTTAATGAGTGTAACATTTTTGCTACGATAAAAGTAACATAAGTAAATATAATGCCTTATGTTTAGAATTGTCACATTAGTTTAATGTAAATGATTTATAATACATCATACTTTTGTAAAAATGCTACACCTGTCGTGAGATGGGGCCGGAAAGCCATGGGTCTTGGATAATTCCATAGAATAGAATAGATAAAAAGATCGCCAGGTCACACAATCAGTAGAACAACTCTTACAGAACTATTTTAAGG
>JBFEWI010000224.1:0-2454 GCA_041546475.1 Sulfurovum sp. | reverse complement strand
AGCCAAACATGAGGGCAGTGTTGTCGGGATGGTCACGATGCAAAGACTGATCTCGAGTGCCGAAGGAGACTATATCGGGCAGATAGAAGATCTGGTCGTCAAAGAGAATTACCGTAAAATGGGAGTCGGAAGCCGCCTCATCAATAAGATGCGTGCACTGGCACAGGAACATGGGTATAAGCGTATTCAACTTGCCGCGGATATCGATAATGAAAATGCACTGCGGTTCTACTCAAGACGAGGATTTCATCAAACACATTTAAAGGTGTATCACTACAACGCCTAGACTCATATATCTTCCGAATCTCTGAAGTGAGCGTTCGTATACTTTTCATCCAATGATACATCATCACTAGTGTATCACTCTTCCAGCCCAACTTTCTTTTTTCTTTTTAGATGCTATTCCAGGCTTAAAATTGTAGGGATTTTACAGAATCAGCAGGCATGCAACTATTATTCTTACAAAATTGTACATTTTTTGTCATATCTACATTGTTGGTACGATTATTTGAAGATTTGTAGGAAAAATATCGAGAACGCATAATGCATCTGTTCTGTTGAAGTACAACTTAAAAACTTATAACAGAAGGAGAAAAAATGTCTGAACTTCGTCAAATAGCTTTCTACGGAAAAGGTGGGATCGGTAAATCTACTACATCCCAAAACACATTGGCTTCAATGGCTCATTACTTTGATCAAAATATTATGATCGTCGGGTGTGACCCAAAAGCAGATTCTACGCGTCTTATTCTTCATGAAAAAGCGCAAAATACAATTCTGCAACTTGCAGCTGAAATGGGTACTGTTGAGGACCTTGAACTCGAAGATGCTTGTAAACCAGGTGCAGGTATGTTTTCACCGGAAGCTCCAGGTGGTTGGATCAACTGTACTGAGTCAGGTGGACCAGAGCCAGGTGTTGGTTGTGCAGGTCGTGGGGTAATTACTGCGATCAACTTTCTTGAAGAAGAGGGTGCATATGAAGAAGAGGGTCTTAACTTCGTATCTTATGACGTACTTGGTGACGTTGTATGTGGTGGTTTCGCAATGCCGATCCGTGAAGGTAAAGCACAAGAGATCTATATCGTAATGTCAGGTGAGATGATGGCTATGTATGCAGCCAACAACATTTCAAAAGGTATTTTGAAATATGCAAATACAGGTGGTGTTAGACTTGCAGGTCTTATCTGTAATGCACGTATGACAGATAGAGAGTATGACCTTGCTTGGGCACTTGCAAGAGAACTTGGAACACAAATGATCCACTTTGTACCAAGAAACAACATCGTACAGCACGCTGAGCTTAGAAGAATGACAGTGGTTGAATACAGCCCATCATCTGACCAAGCACTTGAGTATAAAGAGCTTGCTAGAAAAATCATTGCAAATGATATGAAAATCATTCCTACACCGCTTGAAATGGACGATCTTGAAGATCTTCTTATGGAGTTCGGTCTTGAAGAAGAAGTTCTTGAGGACGAAGTAGGTAAAGCAGCAGAGGCGTAAGCCATTCATAAGACGTTGAGACACTGGATGCTTCCAAGAGAAAGCCTCATGTCACCAGTGTCTAAAGGTTTCCCCATTCGGGGGATCAATACATTCTCGTAATGAAAAGAAAATAATAGACAAAGAAGGAGAATTATTATGTTTATTTTAGGTTTCCACTTCCCGGCAGATATGGGAAATAATGTTCCAGATGAAAAAGTAGTAGAAAAACTTGACAATTCAGGTGTTGATTTTGACAGTGTCAATGAAATTAAAATGGTGAGCGAAGCACACGGTGTAAAAGAAGAACTTTCTTACACAAACAAAGATACATTTTTATTTAAAGCATTGGTACACTATGCAAAAACAGCAGCAACTGATTATATGATCTACACGAATCGTTATCAAATATCAGAACTTTCTAAGCGTTTGGACAGTGATGATGAGTCAATGGCTCTTTGTAAAAAATTTGATTCAATGGCACTGTTCCGTATAGAAGCAGCGTAAACAGAGGAGTATGAAATGGGTCCAGAAACATTAGATGCTAAACAAAAAGCTGCGATAGAGGAGGTCTTAAAGGCCTATCCTGCCAAAGCAGCAAAAAACCGTGCGAAACACTTAGGTGTAGGTAGCCCGGAAGATGAGAGTCAAAAAACATGTGGTAATGTACGTTCTAACAAGAAAACAGTACCAGGTGTAATGAGTCAACGTGGATGTGCATATGCAGGTTCAAAAGGGGTTGTATGGGGTCCTGTAAAAGATATGGTTCATATCTCTCACGGTCCTATCGGTTGTGGTCAGTACTCAAGAGCGGGTCGTCGTAATTATTATATCGGTACGACAGGTGTCGATACATTTGTTACGATGAACTTCTCTTCTGACTTCCAGGAAAAAGATATCGTTTTCGGTGGTGATAAAAAACTGGCGGTCTGTTTTGAAGAGATCGACGAATTATTCCCGCTTAATAACGGT
>JBFEWI010000252.1:0-1973 GCA_041546475.1 Sulfurovum sp. | reverse complement strand
TGTACGTTGATTCATACGCTCATGCATACGTTCAAAGACCTTATCCATCTCTTTTTGCATCTGATACATCTCTTTAAAGATATCATCTCCGAATGGATCAGAAAGAACAGGATCATTCGCCTGTAGTGAGACCAAAGTCATCAAAGGCAAAAAAACAAATGAAATTTTTTTACTGAACATGAGGTGCTCCTTACTTATATTTGATATATTGATCATAAAAGTATAAAAAAGGTAGGTTAATCGTTTTTTAATACTCATTTTAAAAGTAAAGCATCTTACCCCTATCTATTATCTTCAAGGCATTTGCTATAATACAGATCGAATGATTGACAGTTTGGATTGAGGGGATTTAGATGATCGAAGACGGATTTACTTATGTAGCTTTACTAATAACAATAGGCTCTGCTATCATTTATACGGAAAAGAAGAGCCAACATAAGCTTTTTGCGTATCTTCCTTCTATCGTCATACTCTACTTTGTCGTTATGCTTTTTTCCACCTTTGGCGTATGGCAGAAATCCGAGTCTGTCACGGCCGCATACACATTTCTAAAGTCCAACCTGCTTCCTGCAATGATCTTTTTAATGTTGCTCAGCGCAGATATGAGAGAGATCTTTAAACTGGGAAAAAAGATGTTGCTCACTTTCTTTTTGGCATCTGGAAGCATTGCTCTTGGCTTTATCGGTACTTTTTCTCTGTTCCACACCTACTTTGAGTCCGGATCATGGAAAGCTTTTGCTGCACTTTCAGGCTCATGGATGGGTGGAACGGGAAATATGGTAGCCATCCAGGGTGCACTGGACCTACCTGACTCTGCTATGGGATATACACTGCTCATAGACTCCATCGACTATGCCATTTGGGTGATGATACTGCTTGCACTGGTGCCATTTGCCAAAAAATTTGATCTCTGGAGCAAAGCCGATACTTCCGTTATAGATGAAGTGGGAGAAAAGCTGGCGCTCAAAAATGCGCAACAAAACCCCCTGAGCTTTTCTTCTCTTTTCCTCTTACTGGGAACTGCCCTGTGTGTATCTCTCTTGGCACAGGTTGGTGCTTCATTTCTTCCTACTACTTCATTTCTTACGACAACAACCTGGGTGGTCATCATAGCCACACTAACAGGCATACTTTTTGCTATGACCCCTTTAGCGAAGCTACCAGGAGGCTCAGAACTTGCAACTATGATGCTCTATCTTATCGTGGCACTCATCGCTTCACGGGCCAATTTTTCAGAACTGACCGAAGCACCTCTTTATATCGTTGCAGGGTTTGTCATCATTGCGATACATGCAAGTATCATGATACTCTTTGCCAAACTCTTCAAACTTGATCTTTTCTCTTTGGGTGTGGCTTCTTTGGCCAATATAGGCGGTGTGGCATCTGCCCCTATCTTGGCATCTGCCTACTCAAAAGCACTTATACCCATAGGTGTGCTTATGGCGATGATGGGGTATATTATAGGGACATTCGGAGGACTCATGGTAGGAAAGATCTTAAAGGTGATAGGTGGATGAAAAAATAATGAAGATAAAAGATATACGTACAAGCATACTCAAAGCCCCCCTTAAGAACCCTTTTATTACTTCTTTACGACGTGTCGATGCCCTTGAAGACCTTGTGATCATTATCGAGTGTGATGATGGCACCGTTGGGTATGGTGAAGGTGCCCCTACCCCTGTCATTACTGGAGAGACAATAGGCTCTATGGTCGCTGCGATCGAGTATATTAAACCTTTTATAGTAGGTCTTGATATAGAAGAATTTGATATTATATTAAATAATATACATACATCCATACTTAAAAATACTACGGCCAAATCTGCCCTGGAGATAGCACTGTACGACTTGAAATCCAAATCAGTCAAACAGCCTCTCTATAAAATGCTTGGCGGGACAAAAAGAAATTTCAAAACCGATATTACGATCAGTATGGGTGAGATCGAGAAAATGATATCAGACAGTCTTGATGC
>JBFEWI010000295.1:0-1418 GCA_041546475.1 Sulfurovum sp. | reverse complement strand
GACGGTGGCGGATTACTTCATCAACAAAGAGTTTGCTATGGAGCTGATCGACAGCAATACCTATAAAGAGAAGCTGACTGCGTTAAGTGAAAGTGATGTAACACAAGAAGCGTATCTAAGAGAGAAGTTGAGTCTCATGCGGAACTTCCTGGGAGGATTGACCAATCTGAAGATCATGGAACTCTATAAAAAGATCGCCCTCTTGAAGTTTGAAGCAGAGCTGGGGTATCAACTGGACAACCGTGATAAACTAGTCGACAAGCACACGGTAGCGGCTTTTGAAAAGAAGCTGGAAAAAAAGAAAAAAAGATTATTGAAGAAGAAAAGTGATGCCTGATAAAACTGAACACTTACCAAAGGTGATCTTCGGTCCCATCCATTCA
The DNA here is from genome assembly GCA_041546475.1 of Sulfurovum sp. GTDB lineage: Bacteria > Campylobacterota > Campylobacteria > Campylobacterales > Sulfurovaceae > Sulfurovum. The sequence continues at coordinate 1,035 of JBFEWI010000295.1, read as the reverse complement.
CGCCGTTTCGGCAAATCCCTAGGGGTCGACCTGAGCCCTTCCAAGAAGCAGTGCAACTTCGACTGTCTCTACTGCGAACTTGACCCGGCCAAGACGATGGATGCCTATGAGGATGTCGTGGGCGTGGAAGAGGTGACTGCTGCACTGAAAAAAGCACTGGGAGAGCATGGAGATAGTGACTTCATCACCCTCACGGCAAACGGCGAACCCACGCTCTATCCGTACCTTTCAGAGCTCATAGATGAGATCAACACCTTCAAAGGTACTACCAAGACCCTCATCCTCTCCAATGCTGCCAACATCGATGATGTGAAGGTGCAGGATGCGCTCTTGAAACTGGATGAAGTGAAACTCTCCCTGGACTGTGCCACACAGAAGTGTTTACAGAAACTTGACCGTTCCCATAAGGGTATTGATGTTGAGAAGATCAAAGCGGGGATGTTGGCCTTTAAAAGCAGATATGATGGACCGCTCATTATAGAGATACTCATCGTCAAAACACTCAATGACTCTGAAGAAGAGATAGCCAAGCTCAACGAGTACCTGCTCAAACTGCAACCCACACGTATAGACATAGGCACCATAGACAGACCGCCTGCCTATGATGTAAAACCTGTCAGTTATGAAAAACTGCTGGAGATCAGCCATCTTTTTGACAGTTCTCTACCCGTCTACATAGCTTCACGCAAAAAAGCGGAGGTTTCGGCTTCAAGTTACTCTGATGAAGAGATATTGGAGACACTTTCAAAGCGTCCGCTGACTGCTGAAGACATCGAAGCACTTTTTGATGAATATAGTCAGAATAGGGTACAAAATCTTCTGCGGAAAGATAAAATAAAGCGGGTTTCAACAAATGGTGTAGAATTTTACAAAAAAGCCTGAAAAATCCTTGACTTTAAAAAACTTTTTTACTATAATCTCACCCACGAAACAAGCATACGCTTCTTTCACAACCATTCCGGCATAGCTCAGCGGTAGAGTAGATGACTGTTAATCATTTGGTCCCAGGTTCGAATCCTGGTGCCGGAGCCACTT
>JBFEWI010000103.1:0-6304 GCA_041546475.1 Sulfurovum sp. | reverse complement strand
TTTTTCATCGCTTCAACCGCTTTTTCGATCTGTTTTTTGTTTCCTTTGTATGTCGGCTTATAGGTAGGGATATTAACAGAATCAGGATAGACGAACTCACCGATATCTACGGTAATATCTTTAGGAATATCGATAAGTACCGGTCCCGGTCGTCCAGAACGAGCGATATAAAACGCTTCTTTCAACAAACGAGGAAGCTCTTCCAGCGAACGCACCAGAAAGTTATGTTTTGTACAAGGTCTGGATATACCTACTGCATCTATCTCTTGAAATCCATCTGTACCGATAAGAGACAACGGTACCTGTCCAGAGATAACAACCATAGGAATGGAATCCATATAGGCTGTTGCAAGTCCGGTGACGGCGTTTGTGAATCCTGGTCCGCTTGTAACCATCGCAACACCTACTTCACCTGTAGCTCTTGCATACCCGTCAGCTGCATGAACAGCTGCCTGTTCGTGACGGTTCAAGATATGCTCAAACCCTTCTTGTTTGTAAATTTCATCATAAACGTGCATGATCGCCCCGCCAGGGTAACCAAATACGGTCTTAACACCCTCAGCGATGATCGCCTCACACACCATTTGTGCACCACTCATTTGCATGGCCTACACTCCATTTAAATTTTTTTTGATTATATCGAAAAAAGATTAGAGTTTAATGGGTCTCATGCCCGCAAGCCTCTATGGCCACACCCTCACGTAAACCATCATCTATCACGATACAGCTTTCAAATCCCAATAATCTGAAGAGTTGTTTATAGATGAGTATACCTGCAGCGATAAGATCTGAACGTCCGGTACCTACAGCGCGTTCTCTCTCTTCAAACGGCATAGAGAGTAATTTTTTCAAGTAAACATCCAATTCATCTATACCAAGTGAGGTACCGTTGATCTTTGATGCATCATAGGTTTCATAATTTTGGCCGAGCTTCATAGCTGCTACCGTTGTCGGTGTCCCCGCTGTAGCTACAAAGGTAGTTATTTTACCTTTGTCCTTATATATATGATCACAAAATAGTTGCATCTCAGCCATCTCTTGAGGTAGGACTTTCTCTATCTTTTCCAACGTTTCATAGGTTTGGGCGATGGTCACTATACCTACGGGAAAACTTTTGGAGATCGTTTCCTTCTCATAATGGAAGATAAGTTCGGTGGATCCTCCACCTATATCGATCAGTACAAAACGCTCCGAAGTATCTTGTAATACAGAGAGTCTGTGCTTTACTGCGAGCAGAGTGAGTCTTGCTTCTTCGTCACCCGAAATAATATCAAAATGCACACCTGTCTCTTTTTTGATCTGAGCAAGCACTTCATCAGAATTCACAGCTCTGCGTACTGCTTCGGTTGTCACAGCCCTTACGACAGAAGCAGAGAAATCGATCTGCTTCTGTGCTTCCTGTATGGCTGAAATGACCCTCTTTACAGCATCATGATTGATCAACCCATGCTGTGCCAGCCCGTCCGCCGTCTTCACGACCTTTTCAAACTCAGCTGTCTGTGTGCCAGAACTACACTCATACTCCAATACACGTAATGTATTTGAACCCAGGTCTATCGCTATCATCAATGCTCTTCTTTAAAAGGAAATCCACCCTCTTTGAGTTGTTCTCTTATCTCTTCTTGATGCTCTACCCCTTTGGTTTCCAAAGAAACAGAGACGTGTGCATCACCGAATTCAAGATCTATGGAAGTTCTGTCATATCCTATCTGTACGATATTCGCACCGATCCTTGTGAGTATCTCGGTCAATGCCTGTAAAGCACCCGGTTTGTCTACAAGCGTAACAATCAGTTTCATCTTGCGTGCAGACTTCATCAGTCCTTTTTCAATGATGAGAGAAAGCATTGTCACATCTATGTTTCCTCCACTGAGTACTATAGCTACTTTTGATCCTTTAGGCAGGTCTATCTTTCCATGTAAAAGTGCAGCGACACCTACAGCACCGGCCCCCTCTACCAACACTTTTTGTTTTTCCAGTAAAAAGAGTATGGCAGCAGCAATCTCATCTTCACCTACTGTTTCGAAAACATCCACATTTTTCAGAATATATTCTAAAGTGATCGGGGAAGTATCTCTTACGGCAATACCATCGGCAATCGTTCTTACAGAAGTCGTATCGATCGCTGTTTTCGCATCATATGATTGTTTCATTGCAGGTGCTCCTGCTGCAGAGACACCTATGATCTTGCACTCAGGATTCAGTGCTTTACTCGCTACAGACATACCTGAGATAAGTCCACCTCCACCAACACATACAACCATAGCATCAAGATCTCTCATCTCCTCAATTATCTCAAGTGCAACTGTACCTTGACCTGACATCACTTCCTCATCTTCAAAAGGGTGTACAAATGTATAATTGTTCTCTTCCCCAAATTTCACGGCATAGGCATAGGCTTCATCATAGTTAGACCCATGAAGTATCACATTCGCACCCAATTCTTTCACACCCATCACTTTGGTAAGCGGTGTGGATTCCGGCATGACAATAGTAGCTTCGATACCAAAATGTTTTGCTGAAAAAGCCACACCCTGTGCATGGTTACCTGCAGAAGAAGCGACAACCCCGCCTCTGTCGCCCGCTTCTATCAGAGAAGCGATCTTGTTAAAAGCACCTCTGAGTTTAAAGGCACCGGTACGTTGAAGATTCTCTTTTTTAAGGTAGACCTCATAGCCGCTCATTTGGCTTAAAATAGGGGCATAAGAGAAGGGGGTGCGATGCACGACATCCGATACTCTTTCATAGGCTTTTTGGATACTTTTTAAGTCTAACATTATCTTTCCTAGCTATTATATTGTCCGAAGTATATCAAAATTAAGGATAAAGCATGGAATGTGAAATGCCGCTGGTCAATTCTAACCGTGAAGAGATGAAAGAAATATTTGAAAGTGTCAAGACGATCGCGATAGTTGGTCTTTCACCGGATGAAAGCAAAGCAAGTAATATGGTTGCAAGATATCTTAAAAATGCCGGGTATAAAATCGTCCCTGTATATCCTAAAGAAGAGACAATACTAGGAGAAAAGGTCTACCGTTCGCTTGCAGAGATCCCTTTTGAGATCGATATGGTGAATATCTTCAGAAAACCCGGTGCATTTGATGCGATTGCGGATGCCTGCATTAAAAGAGGCGATGTGAAAGTATTTTGGGGGCAACTTGGACTGGTAAATAATGATGCCGCACAGAAAGCGAAAGATGCAGGTATGAAAGTGGTACAGAATTACTGTAGTAAAATTGAACATCAAGCCTTAATCGCATAAGTTGGGCCACTATGAAAAAAACACTTATCATCACAATTACCCTACTTTGTACAGCTGCACTACAGGCAGAACTTTTTACAGATCATTTTGAAAATGGTGTGGTCAAGTCACAGATCGAATATCTCAAAGGCACAAGAACCAAGACTGCAGAAGGTATCAAAAACGGAGCAGAAAAGGTCTATTATAATACCGGTCAACTGGCATTTGAAGTGAAGAATGTTAAAGGATTGAGAGAAGGACCTCTCAATTGGTATGACAGAGAGGGGAACCATCTTGAAGTGATCCATTATCAAAATGGGAAACGTCACGGGTTGAACCAAATATTTTATACTGACGGTACACTGCGTATAGAGGTCAACTACATCAATGACCATAAAGAGGGTCCTGAAAAATACTATTTCAGTACAGGAAAACTCGCCTCAGAAGTCATGTTCAAACATGGTAAAAAAGAGGGCTTGCAAAAAGAGTACAATGAAGACGGAACACTCAACAATGAAGTCATGTATAAACATGGATATAAAGAGGGTGAAAAGAGATGGTATAACAAGGAGGGAAAAGTGACCAGAACAGAACTCTATAAAATGGACAGGCCTATCAATGTCATGAAAAAAGTACAGACGAAAAAACCCGATACGACCATCGAAGCACTTCATGGTTTGGATTTTAATCCTAACAACAGAAAAGTGAAATAGTACTAAGAGAAATACACTCAACGCTTTAGCACATTTCACTGGTAAACTCTACCTTCCACATATACTCTAATCTCTAGCAATAAAAAGTCAATTTGTTTAGAGGGAGAAATACTCCTTTTCTCCCTCTTTGACTGACGTACTTATTCTCCCATTAAAACCTCATTTTTTAATACATATTCATAAAACTTATAATAACTATTTATACAGAAAATAATAACCGTTTATTATATTAAAATATTTGTATTTTTAGGATATTTTAAAGTTTTCTTAACAACACACATGTAAAAATAAATGGTAATCAAATTTAAAAGGAGACTAAAATGATTTCAAAAATTGTAAAAAGCACAGTAGCCTTGTCCCTACTTACTACTACTGCTTTTTCAGCCGCTGATTATGACAAAACGCCGCCGTTTTCGATGGATAAATTAGACGCAGTCAAAATAAAAGGGAAAACTGCCTATCAACCAAAAGAGGACTATAGTATGTTCGTCAACTACGAACTAGGTATGCACTGTGTTGGTTTCGATATGAGCTATTGCTGTGTCATCCCTCCATACAACTCCATCCAATCACAAGCGATCAGGGTAGGAAAAGGGAGTACCCTCCCTAAGCTTATGACACCCAATGACAATGTAAAACTGTTTGCCTATACCAGAGACAACTCATACTCTGAAGGGAATAAAATGAAGTACTGGATGGTTCCTAAAGATGCTGATGGAGATGGCCATTTGGACAGTCCGGGTGATAATGTTGCCAACTATGTATGGACACACCTCTTCATCTACAAAGACCTTGAAGGTACTATGCCTGCAGGTGTCACTGAAAAAGACAGACTCAGAGTAGGTCGTCAGATCCAGGTCAAAGTGGATCATGGTCCTTCAGGTGCACCTATGACCGGGTATATGACCTATGCCGGCAAAGATGGTGGAAATGTTGTGATGACAGATACCCTCGTCCCTCCAGTGAAAGATGTCAAACTTGTCCTGACAGCTTCACACTTGTGGGATGCACTGGGTCTGCCTTTGACAGCATTTAACGATAGTACAAGAAGAGGTTCGCTTCGTACAGTGACAGAAAGAGATTTCCAACCATTCCAGTACTCAACTGTTGAACTTCATACAGATGCGGGACAGCAGATAAAACAGCCTGATGGAAGTGCGGTTTCTTATTTCGGAACGAACCCAGTGGATATTCCTAACTGTTATGCCTGTCACTCACGTACAGGTAAAGCAGCTCAAATGGCTAGAGATGAAGGGTTGAAACAGGGCGATCAAGAGTATGACTACTGGAAATCCTATCCTGATACATCAGAGTATATGGCGAGACTTTCAGAAGGCTCTATCAACATCCTTGCACTCCACGATAAACATCATGGTACGACATTTCTGTCAGACTATCGTCCGGATGCACCTGCACAGCGTTTAGGTAAAGTTGGTTTTGTGAACTGTACGGACTGTCACGGAGATAATGTTTCCGGTAACCTGCAAGAGCCAAGAGTAACGGCGAGCGGTTATAAAGCGGTGAAAGCAAAAACACTGACAGAAGCGGTTCACGGTTTCCACCTTGCAATGGTACCTATGCCTGATGCTGCGGGAAGATCACAAGCATGTCAATCCTGTCACCCGACACACTTCCAAAACCCTAATATGAATGATGACACGAACCCGTTCCGTGTGACAGACAGATATGGTGAAGCAAGATTCTCTAAAGGTGATATCAGAAAGTCTGGCGGTGGGTGTTATGTTAGACGTGATGCACACTCCAACCCTAATGCAAAACCTCCGTTCTTCCTTAATGCTTATGGAAAATGGCAGCTTGAGAACGTTGCGACCAAAGATGAGCATGGTAAAGATGCCGGTGAACTTAGAGGGTTATACTGTACGAACTGTCACACAAAAGTGGCGCAAGCAATGTATGCCTATGATGACTTGACCAATGATTCCAAACAGGAAGGGAAGACACTGAGAAACAAATCTCTTAAAGAAATGGTAGCAGGTATCACAGGTGGTGATATGAAGAAGTTTGCTTCCTGGGCAGACCCTAAATCAACAGGTGAGAAGGATGAAGTCCTCAGTTACTACGCAGATCACAAATCTGCAACATTGGTGAAGAATGTAGGCAAAGACGGTAAACTGGATCTCAAGCCTTGGAACCATAAAACAGGTGGAGATGTACCATATTCAGCAGCTTCTGCCGGTAATGACTGGTGGTTGGCAGCTTCTGAGCCTCACTGTGCGGATTGTCACCTAGCACCGTTTGTGGAACAGGATACCGGTGGTAAATACTTCCCGATCGATCAGCCTAACAAATATTCACTCTATAGATACTCTAAAGCACATGGTAACCTTGC
>JBFEWI010000123.1:0-5373 GCA_041546475.1 Sulfurovum sp. | reverse complement strand
GTAATGGGTTTTACTTTCTCTTCAAGCATTTTGATCTGTTCTTTAAGTATGTTGATATTGGTCTCTATTGTTTCTTTCAGGTCACTTCTCTCTTGTTTTGTCATTTCTGGCTACTTTATGGTATATTGAGATTATTATACATGAAATGAAACAAAATGAGGCATAGGAAAATAGAGTGCAGAGTGATAGACAATGTTAAATGTTAGACAAGCAGTATTTTTTGTAGTGACATGGAGCTTTTTATGGGCAGAACATACCCATACTAATGCACTCATACAAGAAGACTCTCCTTATCTTCAGCAACATGCGTATAATCCTGTTCACTGGTATCCATGGGGAGAAGAGGCTTTTAATAAAGCAAAAAAAGAGAACAAACTTATTTTCCTCTCTATAGGGTACAGTACCTGCCACTGGTGCCACGTGATGGAGGAAGAGAGTTTTACCTCTGAAGCAGTGGCTGCATTGCTGAATGAGAGTTATGTATCGATCAAAGTAGACAGAGAAGAGCTCCCACAACTCGATAAAAAGTATCAAAAAATGTATATGGCTGTGCATGGAAAGAGAGGGGGATGGCCTTTGAGTGTCTTTATGTCTCCTGAAGCAGAGGTTTTTCATTTGGCTACCTATATCCCTAGAGACGGGTACGGCTCTACGGGGATGATGAATTTGCTACCATCCTTTACAAGATTGCAACAAGAGAACGCCGGAGAGTTGCAGTTATTGGTTGAAGAGCACAAACAAGCGGCAGTTAGAGCAAATGCCAAAGGGCGTTTAAATGAGCAGCTGGATGCAGGTGTCATGGAGAAAGTTCTCCAGGAGATTGCTGCAGAGTTCGATCCGGAGAATGGAGGGTTTGCTTCAAGACCGAAATTCCCAGAAGCATCTAAATTGGCTCTTTTGATCGATATCTATAAGTTAAGCGGAAACAAAAAAGCACTGCATATGGCAGAGCTTACCTTGAAGAAGATGGCCCAGGGAGGTATCTATGACCAGATAGGCGGAGGATTTTTCCGTTATACCACGGATAGGCAGTGGCAGATGCCCCATTTTGAGAAGATGCTTTACACCAATGCAGAACTGCTTCCTCTCTATGTAGAGATGTACGCATTGACTGCTGATCCCCTGTATAAAAAAGTGGTCGACGAAACCATCGCCCAAATGGAAAAAACTTTTATGAAAGAGGGCGTATATCTCTCCGCTAGTGATGCAGACAGTGACGGTGAAGAGGGAGGGTACTTTATCTATGAATATGCGGAAGTAAAAAATTATTTAGAGACACAGGGATGGAGGTCCGATGAGATAGAAGCGGTATTGGCATACTTGGGGATAGAAGAAGATGGAAATATCGACGGGGATTTTTCCCATACACATATCACGGGTGATCATCCCCCTTTGAGGATTGAAGAGGCCAAGGCATACTTGAGAGAAGTCCGCTTTAAAAGAATGTTCCCTTTTGTAGACAGCAAGATCATCACCGCATGGAATGCAATGATGATCAAAGCACTTTTTGCTGCTTCCCGGCTTGAGGGGCATTATCTTACATTGGCCGAGCATCGCTTGGAAGCACTTTTGAAACGTATGCGGACCAAAGAGGGGCTCTATCATCAAGTGCTTTTGGGAAAAGAGCCAAAACAAGAAGGACTGCTTGAAGATTATGCTTTTTTGATGGATGCCTTGATAGAGGGGTATGAGAGAACATACAACAAAGCGTATCTCAGGCTACTTCGCGGTTTGGCCAAAGAGGCCATAGAGAAGTTCTACAGGCAGAAACAATGGTACCTGAGTGATGACGGTGTAGGAGCCGTGGCTGACTTTGATGACAGGTATTATACGTCTGCCTTAAGTGTTATGCTGGAGAACCTGGTCAGACTCTCCAGTCTCACTGAAGACCTCTCGTATCATAAGATGGTCAAAGAGACCATTGGAAATAGTGGCGCTGTTCTGCAAAAGGCACCCGCCAAAGCGCCCAAACTGCTTCATGTTTTTCTGCGTCTTCAGATGGGAGATATCATACTCAAATCCAAGGTGGAAAATTTACGAAAAAGCAGCAAAGAGATAGAAGCGATGCGCTATCCTTTTGTTTTAAGCAAGGTTGAAGAGAGTGACAAGTATCTTGCCTGCAGAGTCAACAGCTGTTTTGCCTATGATAGAAACATCACCGCTTTGATCAACCATATAGAGAAGGAGCAAAAGTAAATTATGTTAACAATGAATGATGATCTAGAAGGTGCGCTAAAAGCATACCTTACGTTACTGGACGAAGAAGAGTATTTTGAAGCACATGAAGTACTGGAAGAGGCGTGGCATCCTCTGAGACTGAGCAAGCATCCACTGGCTAATCTGGTAAAGGGGCTGATCAACGGGGCGGTGACATTTGAACATATCAAACGCAACCGTAAAAATGTTGGGGAGAAAGCCCGGAAGGTCATAGCATCCTATGAAAGATATAAACATTTGTGCACAGAGGATATCGAACATGCCGCTCTCTTTAAGAAAGCCTGTGAAAAGATAGAAGCTTTGAAACAAAAACATACCGAGATATTTGATGTTCTGGTACCATAGCACGACCAAACACTCCTACAACTCTGTACGAACCAATCCCAACAGGCTCTCCTGGGAGGATCAGCCCAGCACCTATAAGAATTACCCTGATCATTATAAAAAACGAAAACTGGATATGGAAAAGGAAGCAGACCACTTTCTCTATCATATTGCAGGGTTGACGGCAAAGAAGAGTTATCCAAGCGGAGAGTATTACCTGCGTATCAACCCTTCTGCAGGCGCACTCTACCCTAATGAACTCTACTTTCAGGCACGAGGGGTGGAGGGGATAGAGAATGGCGTATATCATTATGAAGTGCACTCTTCCTCTTTAACACTGCTCCAGCGTATCCCCGATGATGAAGGACTGGAACCCTATTTTGGGTACAAAACAGCGATGGAGGGGTACCTGTTCCTGGTCTCAGCGGTCTATTTTCGTTCTTCGTGGAAATATAAGAACCGTGCATTCAGGTATTGTCTTTTGGATGCAGGTCATCTTTTGGGGAGTATAGAAGCCGCAGCACTGCTCAAACCTGATGCTGTAGAGATGGTTTACACGATAGACAGAGAGAAGCTGAACCGTATGTTCGGGTTTGAGGAAAGAGAGTGGTTCCTTTCAGGATGTACCAGGGCGGTACCGATAGAGGATCAGGAAGTAGCACCCATAGAGTTTGCACTGCCTTATGTGGATGGGAGCAGAACGTTTGAACCCAATCCGCTTATCGAACAGGCGTATCATGAAACGATGCAGCTGGAATCCTGCAGACGGGAAGTGAAAGCCCCCACGTTCACCTACAATACGACAAAACTTCAAGAGACGATCTTTCACCGTAGATCCCAAAGAGGTTTCCAGGAGGGTGCAATCACCAAGGGACAGTTCAATTATATTATGGATGCCATACACCAGCCTGTATCCAGTGACTGTGATGAAGAGGTCTCTGTGTATGTCGTGATCAACCGGGTGCTCGATATGCCGTTGGGACTCTATAAAGAGGGCGAGTATATCAAGTACGGAGACTTTGCCAGAAAAGCAGGGTATTTGAGCTTGGAACAGTATAGTCTTTCCATGCAGGGTGCTGTAGCCTTTTTCCTCACTTCCAAAGCGAAGAACTACCAGGCGCTCTACCAGAAAGCGGGTATCATAGGGCATAGACTCTATGTCGCTTCACTCTATATGGGTATAGGGTGTTCTGGTATCGGGGCGTATTATGATGATGAGGTTAATGCATTTGTGGAAAACGATGAGATGGTACTCTACGCTTTGGCGATAGGCAAATAGGCCCTGCAGGTATCGTTAATTTTTAAACCGATACCCCAATGCTTCTAAGTGTGTTCGCACCAACTCTGGAATATCCCCCTGGAACTCTAAACTCTCCTCTTTGAGAGTACCGCCGGTTCCAAGCTTCTTTTTGAGTGTTTTAAGCAGGGCCTGAAGCTCTGTTTTCTCTAAGTAAAAAGGTTTGACGATTGTGACCACTTTACCGCGTCGTTTCTCTTTTGCAAAATGCAATTGATGTTTTTCGGGAGGTCTGATCTCTGTAGCGGTTTTTTTAGAGGATTTCTCTTTATTATCCGATGACCATCCCTCTTCAAAGTTCGCACCCATCTCAAATAGATTTTCTTTCATTTATAAGCTCCTAATGATACTCTGTATCAAAAAGTATACCCAACACCACCATCAGTACTAGAAGAAAAATAAATAGTTTGTAGAGCGTCTCATCACTGGGAAGTTTCATCTTCATCCTATCTCATAAATGATCTCTGTTTTATTCTTCTTGGTTTGGATCTCTTTGATGCTCAGGCCCTCTATAGGCAGTTGCATAAAATCTTCGATGGTTTCGATCCCCGCTTTGGCTATCTCACGCAGGACGATGCCTCTATACGCTTTTGCCCAATGGCTCACGACCTTCCCATCTTTAATGAATTTGAGCGTGGTGTAGGGTTTGGCTGGTTTGTAGAATTTGTCGTAAAAACCTGCACGCAGATCGAGTATCTCATCCTCAGCCAGGTAGGCTTCCATCAGTGCGGCAGAGTGTTCATAGTAAAACTTCTCTGTTTTGATGTCACCTACGGCTTCACCCTGTTTGAGTTTATACTCAGGGATGAGGTCAGAGGCACGGATGGGACCAAAGAGGTTTGAAAAGAGAATGACATGACTGTCTATATATGCCTGTGCCTCCTCATTCAGCTCTTCATACCCCAGATGATCAAAAGCCACACCTGTATATCTTTGAATGGCTTTCATCGTGAGTTCATGAATGATATCTTTTTTGTGGGCAAGGATATCTGCTTCTTTTTTGAGTCCGAACATTTTTGACAGCGTAGGGATATCACCTTTTTGCAACACATTGGTATAGGTATGTAAAAGTTTGGTTCTGTAGGGTAAAAGTTCCTCAAAGAGTAAAGTGCCAGGATCGAAAGAGAGATCTCCACCCGATTTTTTGGTTTCACTTGGTGCCAGTAGTATTTTCATTATATGTAGCCTATGATCTTCATTTTATAGGGGTGTATTCTATAGAAATTACCTAAAAAAGAGAAATTTTTATAAATTTGTCCAAAACCCTTGACATTGAAAACTTTTTTGTCTATAATTCCCGTCCATTTTAAGTGTAACAACTTTTAATGATGGTGCTGGTGTAGCTCAGCTGGCTAGAGCAGCTGATTTGTAATCAGCAGGTCGGGGGTTCGAGTCCCTTCACCAGCTCCATGAAAAGAAATATAATTATCAGTGTTTGACCAGTAATGATTTAAACATTATGGTGAGTTACTCAAGCGGCCAACGAGGGCAGACTGTAAATCTGCTGACTATGTCTTCGAAGGTTCGAATCCTTC
>JBFEWI010000162.1:0-3981 GCA_041546475.1 Sulfurovum sp. | reverse complement strand
GTTCTGTCTCTATCCATGATCCATTCTCCCAGTAGCGTCCCTTTGCAGAGACTTCACGAAGATTGATCTCAGGGTTGAAATTGGTCGCAAAAGGATAGCCATGATCTCCTGCATTACAGTCGAGGATGTCTATAGTGTGGATCTCATCGAAATAATGCTTTTGCGCATAGGCACAAAAGACATTGGTGGCTCCAGGGTCAAAACCAGATCCAAGAAGTCCCATGATGTTCGCTTTTCTAAACTCTTCATCTCTAGCCCACTGTTCCTTGTACTCAAATTTAGCCGTATCAGGATGCTCGTAGTTCGCTGTATCGAGGTAATCTACCTGCATTTCCTCACAGGCATCCATGATGGTAAGATCCTGGTAGGGAAGTGCCACATTGATCACAATACTTGCACCCGTAGCAGCAATAAGTTCTTTCAGTTCAGGTATAGAATCTGCATCGACTGCCCGTGTCTGTATCTCTACACCTGTTTTTTCTTTGACATTAGCAGCAATGGCATCACACTTACTGACCGTACGGCTCGCCAACGTTATATTTCCAAAAGTGTCGGCATTCATTGCACACTTGAAAGCAACAACATTTCCGACACCGCCGGCACCGATGATAAGGGTATTTTTAGACATAAGAACTCCTAGTAAAGTTATTAGGTTATTTTATCACAAATAGTAGTGATTTATCATATGATTTACGCCTACTTTCTCTCTATATTATGGAATGGAATGATGGCAGGCAGGGAATTTATTTTGACTTATTTAACTCTTTGAGGTGCTTTCTTTTGATGTTGTCAAACTCTTCTTGCGTGATGATCCCTTCTTTCAATAACGCATGGTATTCACGGAGTGCACTAAGAGTTTCCAGCTCTTTTGTTTGAAAACAACTGCCGTTAAACAATTCATTTTTGATCTCTTTAACAGCATTGCCGTCCTTGAAATAAAAAAAGATGAATAGCAAAGGAAAAGCAATCAATACAATATCGCTAAATAAAGTAACCGAAATGTATGAGATAAACTTTTCCCCGTCAGGAGAGTTCATATCAAAGTATTTAAAAGCAATATAGATGAGACTGATATAGATTGTGTATTGTATAGCATGTTGAATCGGTGTTTTTGAGAATTCCCCATTGACATTCATAGTATTTATTTCCCCTTCCCCTGTCTTGATTTTAATTATAGTGTAATTAACTAAAATTTGATTGTCTTATGAAGTTTAAGGGTGAACATTTTTCAATAAAATTTATCCCAAATAGTAGTGATTTATGATATAGCTAAGACCAAATAACAATGGCATAAACAAAAGTGTACTAAGCAGGATGAGTGAAGTGACATCTTTAGGTCTGCAGTTATAGAGGGAAGCCAGATTGATGTTGGCAACAGCCAGAGGTACCATCATCTCCATAAAGATCACCCCTTGGACAAAAAGCGGCAGCTCTGTCAAAGAGAGTATGAGAGCAGTAGCCAACGGGACAATGATGAATTTTTGGCTGATGGTCCCTATAAAGAGCTTGGGATGCAGCTCTTTGATGCATATGCCCTGCAGAAATGTCCCCAGTAAGAAAAGCTGCAGAACGATACCGGCATAGGCCCCCATTTTGAAAAACTCAATGATCTCCGTACTCAGCGGTACCTCATAAATATTGATGAGTATCGCTACAATGGAAGCCGGAATAATAGGGATCCTGATAATGTTCAGAAGTGACTCTCTGATACTGAACGAACCACGCGAGTAGATGTAGACACCGATGATGTAGACGACAAATACATTGGCGATGTTGATCAGGGTCGTGTAGATGACAGAGGCCTCTCCAAAGAGGGCGATACCCAGCGGGATACCTATATTCCCTGTATTCCCCACAAATCCGGCAATGGAAAAGATGGCTCTCTCCTTGGGATCGTTGAAAAGTGCTTTTCCCAGCAGGATGGTAGGAAAGAGCAGCAGAAGGATAATGGCAAGATAGATCAGCGGGACATAAAGGTGCTCGCTGTGCAGTCTGGCTGTACTAAAACCCCAGATGGTGACAAAGGGCTGCAAAAAGTAGACAGACATCAGGGTCAGTGTCTTTGGATTCATCTCTTCTTTGAAGAAGCGTTTAGCCATATAGCCCAAAAGTATGAAAACATAGACAAAGAGTATGCTCATTAGTGTTTCAATCATGAGAAGGATTATAACTTATTTTGGGTATGATTCCTTAATACACTATTTAGGATTTTTTATGGATTTTTCTTCTCTAGAGACCTGGGGCTATTTGGCTATTGCATTTTTTGCATTCGGCGGTTCACTCTTTATTGTTGCTGCTGCAGGTGTTTTTTCATTTATGGGCAATATGGACTTGAGCATTGCGTTGGCTGTGGCTACGGTATCAAACTTTTTGGGAGACATCTTCCTTTTTTATCTGGGGAAATACCAGAAGAAAGAGATACAGCCCTATTTTGCAAAACATAAACGTAAAATAGCCCTTGCAACACTGATCATGCGTAAGTACGGTGTATGGGCCATTTTTATACAGAAGTTTCTCTATGGTATCAAAACCCTTGTACCGCTCTCTATGGCACTTGCCAAATATGACTTTAAAAAGTTTGCTTTCTATAATGTATTTGCTTCTATTATTTTTGTACTGACGATAGGACTGAGTGCGTATTATTCAAGTGAGGCTATCATTGCAGTGTTTGAGTTCATTAAAATATACCCATGGATAGCACCGGTGATTTTGTTCAGTATTATAGGTGCTGTGTGGTTTGCTATGGAGAACATGACCAAGAAGAAAAAGAAGAGAAAGTAGTTTATAGTGAATGCAGACCAAGAATATATCTTGGTCTAAAGCGTAAAAAGTCTCTTACTTTTTACTCTGTACAAACTTTTCAATACGTCTGATACCCTCACGGATCGTTGTGATATCTGTAGCAAATGAGAATCTGAAGTAACCTTCTGATCCGAAACCTATACCAGGAACGACAGCTACACCTGTAGACTGAAGCAGCTCTTTACAGAACTCTATAGAGTCATTTGAAATATCTTTAATATTGACGAAGAGGTAAAATGCACCTTGCGGCTTCAATACGGAAAGACCTTCAATTTCGTTAAAGAGTTTGACTGCCTCTTCAGCTCTTCCTTCAAATGCTCTTCTCATTTGTTCTATTTCACTGTCGACTTCACCAAGCAGTGCAGGGATGGCTGCTTTTTGTGTAATGGAGTTGATGTTTGATGTACTTTGGCTCTGAAGCTTGTTCATGGCAGCTATGAGCTCTTTATTCGGTGTTGCCAGGTATCCAAAACGCCATCCTGTCATCGCAACAGATTTGCTAAGGCCATTCACGGTCACAGTTCTTTGGAACATATCATCACTGATACTTGCCGCGGCTACAAAGTCAATGTCATAGACAAGTTTCTCATACATTTCATCACTGACCACCATGATATCTGTACCTTTTAGTACTGCTGCTAGTGCTTCAAGTTCTTCTTTAGAGTAGACGGAACCCGTAGGGTTGGACGGTGAAGTCAATATGACCATTTTTGTTTTAGGTGTAATGGCAGCACGGAGCTGATCATCAGTCATTTTGAATCCGCTGAGCTCATTGGTTTCTACAATGACTGGTAGAGCACTTGCATATTTGACCAACTCAGGATACGTAACCCAGTAAGGTGAAGGGATAATGACCTCGTCACCTTCATTCAGTACCGCTTGAAAAAGATTAAAAAGAGACTGTTTTGCACCATTGCTTACGATTATGTCTGAAGGTGCATAGTCAAGGTTATTGTCCCTTTTTAGTTTTCCTGCTACGGCTTCCAAAAGATCTGGTATACCCGGTACCGCAGTGTATTGTGTAAACCCGTCATTGATCGCTTTGATAGCCTCATCTTTGATACGTTGAGGTGTCCCGAAATCCGGTTCACCCGCAGAGAAAGAAAGAATATCTTTTCCTTGTGCTTTTAAATCACGAGCAAGTGAAGAGATAGCAATAGTCAGTGAAGGAGACAGTGT
>JBFEWI010000104.1:0-6279 GCA_041546475.1 Sulfurovum sp. | reverse complement strand
CAGGAGCACCGGCGATAAAATACGGTATGTTTATCAATGATGTGATCTCATTTGTGATCCTGGGGTTTGTTGTATTTATGTTCATTAAAGCATATAACAGACTCAAAGAACCTGAAGCGGTCAAGGCACCTACAACAAAAATATGCAGTGAATGTGCTGAAACGATCCCTGTTGCAGCCAAAAAATGTGGACACTGTGGCAATACAGACGTTTAAATTTAAGCGCGTTATGCTCCTTTAGAAACATAAAGGTGTCTTTATACACACTCTTTGCATATTAACATTTATATGTTTTTTATACTTTATTGGTAATATGATATAAAATCAAAAACAAGGACGATATGATGAAAATGACCTTTGTAAAATTGTTATTAACAGGAGTGCTTATCGCATCCAATAGTTTGATGGCAGAGCCATTAAGCAAAATGGATTTAATAAATCAGGCAAAAAAAGAAGTAGGTGAAATGGCACCAAAAAAATTAAAAAAATTGCTTGACGAAGGTGAAGATGTAA
This sequence comes from Sulfurovum sp., assembly GCA_041546475.1. GTDB lineage: Bacteria > Campylobacterota > Campylobacteria > Campylobacterales > Sulfurovaceae > Sulfurovum. Next base: position 5,767 of record JBFEWI010000104.1, on the reverse strand, counting down.
TTGTATTGGACGTGCGTGAAACAGAACAACATGCAGAAGGAAGCATACCATATGATGATTTCAATAAAGAGAGTTTTCTTGCTGTAACTCGTGGAAATTTAGAGTGGGAAATTAATAAACTTATTACGGATAAAGATGCGTATATTGTAACTTACTGTCGTAGAGGTGGACGTGGAGCTTTGGCAGCACATGTTTTAAGAAAAATGGGCTATAAAAATGCTACAACACTTCAAGGTGGTTTAAAAGGCTGGATCAATGCTGGGTATCCAGTAAAAACAGGATTAGGAGATGTTATATTGAAAAAGGAAAAATAGATATAGCAATAATTATCTAGTTTGTTTAATTTTTCATGTTAGTAATCCTAAAGATTTATGTTTGATATCAAAAATAAGGATCAAACTTGATTAAAAAACTAAAAACATGGGCAAGGCATCTGAAACATTACCTGTATGCCCTATATTTAGCATATCATCATAAAGATGTTCCAATATTTGCCAAAATAGTAGCAGTCATAGTAGTTTCATATGCTCTTAGCCCTGTGGATTTGATTCCTGACTTTATCCCTATTATTGGGTATCTTGATGACTTTGTATTATTACCACTTGGAATTCTATTCGCTATAAAATTAATACCAGAGGATATTTGGATTGATTGTAAAAATAAAGCTTCTTATGCGACTTTAAAATCTCTCCCTCGTTCTAAAATGGCCGCTTTTGTTGTAATCAGTATTTGGATCATAATGGTAATTTTTATTTTACGTATGATCTACTAAATTTACAGGATTAATGCCTTATCTGTTAGGGAAAATATTTAAGAAATATGAACTAAATATCTTAAAGAACTGATGATTATCTTACGTGAATTCGTTCAGCGATAGACAATTAATTGTGATAGTATTCTTATCTATCGGTAACGCAATATATTGAGCGGTCCTGTTTACAGTTCTCAGGCGGATTGCTTTTTACTCTCATCAATCGCCAATAATACACCATCCCAAAACTTTATTCTGGCTCTAATGGCATGGAGAGCCGCTTCTTCCGCTTCTACGATCTTTGCTTCATCTCCTTCACATAACAGGTCCAACATACGCAAAGACATCGGTCCATGATGATCTCCATCAAGCTCTATATGACGGTCTAGATAATAGTGAAAGACACCTGCCTGTTCTCGTGAGATTTTCATTTTATCGAGTAGTGCACGGAACATTTCGGGGATAATATGTTCTCTACCCAAAGCAAAGGCTGCAGCGATCACGTGAGGCTTGTCACTATGAACAAAGCTAAATGTCGTTTCCATAAATTCCTTAGCCGGAGAGGGTATTTTAAGCGTGTTGAGTGCACTCTCCAATGAGTCAGATGATACTTTGTCTATAAATTCGTTAATAAGTGCATTGCTCCCTTTTTTCACCTCTTCCATAGCCGATCGGTAAAGATCAAAGTGACTGGTGTAGGTAGGCGTTCCATCCTCTAGTGGAAGGCCCTCATCTGATTCCTCTTCGAGTACGATATCATTGATAAAACGCTGCACCTGCGCATCACCATGAGGAAGCCACGGTGTGCTTGCCGGTGCGATCTGGTTTTGCAGGTATTTCACCAAGGACATAAAATCCCAAACAGAGTAGATATGATGCTGCATAAAGATGGTGAGGTCATCCATATCTGTTACTGCTGCATACACCGGGTGGGTTGCAAGCTCTTTTCTTAAGCGTTTTACATTTTCAAGGGGGAAAGTTGTCATAGGTTATACTCTTTGTTTTTTATTAAGCAGTCTAACCAAAATAGTTAAATTATGCTAGTTTTGCCCCAAAGTAACAGCATAGATGAGACATATGCTACTTTAAGACGCGAAAACTATTTAAGGATCCTCTTTATCGCTTCTGAACAGGTAGTAAGACCAACAGCGCCTGTTACTGCTACACATGAACCTTTCTCTATGCACTTAGCCTGTTCAGGTGAAAATACGACAGTAAAATTCCGGTCAAATTTTGCTTTTTTGAGTTCGTTGCGTATTTTTCGTGCTAGTGCATCACCATGGGTTTTCCAAATGGAAGTCACTTCGATCTTGTTGGTATCATAACGCTTGGCTGAACCCAGTGCCATGATGAGCTTTTTGTAACATTTTTTGGCCACTTCTATCTTCACTTTGGTCGTATCTGCAGCATCTATGACAATGTCATACGGTTCAAAATCAAACTCTTGGACCCAGGCTACGGTCATGTGCTGATGGATGGTCTTGATACCAGGGTAAAGATCTTTCAGGCGGTCCACTTTTATCATCCCTACTGCATCTGAACCTATCTGTCTGTTCTGGTTGGTTTCATCATAGACATCATAGTCGAGGATAGTAATGTCACTGACCCCTGAACGGTAGAGACAGTCAAGTGCATAAGAACCTACACCACCCACACCCAGAATGAGTATCTTTGCATCTTGTAACTTTTCAAAATTTTCATCTCCGAAGAGCATACGGCATCTTTGAAATCTCATAAACTATATCCTTGTATTAAAGAGCGACTAGTCGCGAGAGCCCTATGCTGAATACAAGTGGCTAAACCACAGTGCAAGCGAGACACTAAATGACGAGTCGTAGAACCTAGTGTTAACAATATATTTTTAGTAATTTGCCTAAATGGCAAGTTAGTCATAAATATACAACTTTGGGCTTTGCTCAAAGTGCGTTCTATAAATGATAATCTCATAGCCACTCATCCAAAGATTTAATATCGTCATAGCTTGTCAAATCCAGATGTACAGGGGTAATAGAGACGTAGCCATCGTTGATCGCTTCAAAGTCTGTGACATGACCCTGTGTTTCCATCCACCCTAAAGCAGGAAGACCTATCCAGTAGTACTCTTTGCCGCGAGGATTATGGTGTACTTCGGCATGGTGTGTATAGAGACGGTTCCCTGCACGTGTCACTTTGAAACCTTTACACTCTGAAGCAGGTACTGGCGGGATATTGATATTTAAAAATTTACGTGAAGGCAGAGGGAACTCATCGGCAAATATTTTTTCCACAAGGGTGACTATGCTTTTTTGTGCCAGTTCATATCCGAATGCTTTGATGCTCTCCCCTTTGTCTTTATAGACTTGGGAGATAGCAATGCCTGGAATCCCTTGCAGTACGGCTTCCATTGCGGCCGATGCTGTACCGGAGTATGTGATGTCCTCACCCATATTGGCCCCAATATTGATACCTGAGATCACAATGTCCGGGCGCTTCTCTTTGGTAAAAACCTTATTGAGTGCGAGAAAGACACAATCTGTAGGTGTCCCGTCATCCAGCTTGTAAAAATCCTCTTCGATCTCTACAAAATTAAGAGGTTTGGTCAGTGTCAGAGAGTGTCCACAGGCGGATTTTTCTGTGGTCGGTGCTACAACGATGACATGACCCAAAGGTTTGAGTGCTTCAACCAGTGCCTCAAGTCCTTCAGACTCGAAGCCATCATCATTGGTGATTAATATTTGCTTCATTCTATATACTTTGTGGATTATTTTATCGCTATTATAACCTTTTTGGTATAATACCTACAATTAGAAATTAATTCATTTTTTAAAAAGGACCTATCGTGCAAAAAGAGCCGATGTTAAAAGCAACGTAGAACAAACTGTCAGAAGAACTCGAACAGTTGAAATCTGTAGAGAGAGGTGCCATAGCCAAAGTGATAGATGAAGCAAGAGAACTCGGTGACCTTAAGGAAAATGCGGAGTATCATGCAGCCAAAGACAAACAGGGACTGATGGAAGCACGTATTGCAGAACTGACAGATCTTGTAGGGCGTGCACAGGTTGTAGACCCTTCTACATTGCCGCACACGAGAGTGAGTTTCGGATCGACGGTAGAATTGACAGATCAAAACAGCGGTGAAGAGGTACACTATACTATCGTAGGTGGTACAGAATCCAATCCGTCCAAAGGGTTGATCTCTATTCAGTCTCCTATGGCTCGTGCACTGATAGGTAAAGAGGAGGGGGATGAAGTCTCACTTGTACTTCCTAGCGGTAAAAAAACATATGATATCGAAGAGATCTCTTACAAAGAGATCATACTCGATTAAGAAGGTAGAGAGATGGTAAAAGTAGGTGTTGTAGGGGCCAGTGGATATACAGGTCTGGAACTGGTGAAGATGCTGGTGACCCATGGTGGTTTTCAATTGACCTATCTTGCGACGACGCAGGGAGATACCATGATAGAAACACTGCATCCTTCACTGGTAGATGTCATTAGTCTGCCTGTAGAAAAAGCAGATGCAGACGCTGTGGCGGAACGCTGTGAACTTGTGTTTCTGGCCCTTCCTCATAAGGCCTCTATGGGGTTTGCGAAAGCGCTTTTGGATAAAGGAGTGAAAGTCGTCGATCTCTCTGCTGATTATCGTTTGGATCTGGATACCTATGAAGCGCATTACTGTGCGCATGAAGACAAAGCGCATTTGCCTGATGCTACGTATGCACTGATCGAGTATTACAGAGAAGAGTTGAAGGGAACGAACCTTGCTGCGGGACCTGGGTGTTATCCTACGGCAACGCTGCTGGGTATCTTACCCTTCATACCGTATCTTGACACCTCTGCACCTCTTTTTGTCGATGCAAAGTCCGGCGTGAGCGGTGCTGGGAAAACACTGAGCGAGACGGCACATTTTGTGACGATCAACGATAACATCTTTGCCTACAACCCGCTTAAACACAGACATGCACCCGAAATAGCAGAGAAGATAGAAAAGGTGCATGGTGCTAAGATGAATGTTAATTTTGTGCCTCATCTTATCCCTGCGACACGTGGTGAACTGGTATCTGTTTATGCGACGTTAAAAGAAGATATCGATCCGCTTGAAGTGTTGAAAAAACACTATGCGAACGATCCGTTCATCCGTATAAGAGAGACACCGGTCGATATCAAAAGTACGGCAGGGACACATTTTTGTGACATCTTTGCAGCCAAGAACGGCAATGCACTGTTTGTCTCTTCCGCCATAGACAACCTCCTGCGTGGAGCAAGCTCACAAGCACTCGTGGCTGCGAACCTGATGTGCGGATATGATGAAGGTATGGGTATTCCTACGATTGCGTACATCCCATAAAAATTGCTTAGCGATATTTTTTATTAATCACACGTAGTGTGCCTTTGTCACTGTGAACGCCCTTGAAAGCGAAGCGATTCGAGAACAGTGACGATTTTTTTGCTTCGTTTTTTTCTAAAAAAAATGATGAGAGAAACAACGCCTCGAGTGAGATAAGAGGTAATTTGAAAAATGAAAGGGTAGCAATGCATTCAATCAAGGAAAATGCCTTATTCATTGCTGACTCTCATTACCCCCATCACGGAGATGCTTTTTTAGTTTTATTGAAGAAGCTGGAGAGTGGAGAGGTGCAAACCCCTCAGCTCTTTTTGATGGGTGACAACTTCGATCTGCTCTTTGGCCACAATGACTACATACAGACATTCTCAAAAGAAGCCATTGCACTTTTACAAAGACTTTCACAAACACTTGATATCTACTACTTTGAAGGGAACCATGATTTTTGCCTCAAAGATCTTTTTCCTGATATCCATGTATACAGCAGGGAAGAGCAGCCTGTCATGTTTCATCTGGGAGAGAAAAAAGTGGCGATCTCCCATGGAGACAAATATGCTACAGGATTCGGCTATGATCTCTACTGCAAAATCTTACGCAATAAAAAGACACTAACCTTCCTTAAACCTTTTGAAAAGGCTATCATCGATCATCGCATGAACAAGTTGTCAAAAAAACATATCTGTTTTACTTTT
>JBFEWI010000263.1:0-1841 GCA_041546475.1 Sulfurovum sp. | reverse complement strand
AGCAGCGAGGTTTGAAAAATACGTATGCTGGATCTCTCCCGACAAAGCAGCAAAAATAATCATCAAAGGCATTAAGAAAAATAAACCTAGTATCCTGGTAGGACCGGACGCCTATTTTTACGAGTTTATAAGTCGTCTTATGCCTATGACATGGCAAAAATTAATGGCTAGGTTTTAAAGAGTATTACGTTGACATACTTATGTTGGCAAGATAGAGAAACCCGTGAGTACCTATGGTCTCTCACAGTTTCACTCACGAACGATCTTGTTAAAATATAAGCTATAAACTGTTAACTAAGGATATCCTTTTTCATCTGTTCAAACTCTTCCTTTGTGATATCACCATTCGCATATCTTTTTTTCAATATTTCTAATGCTGAATCCGTTTCTTCACCTTTTCTGTAAAAACCTTCTGTGCCCCACCATGGCATTCTACAGCCTCCTCGTCCACGTCCGGCAAGTACAAAGAAGACGATAATCATTATTATGAACATAAGCATAGGGAAAAACCACATTCCTCCTCCATGCCACATACACGGTTGATCTGCTATCATAGTCATTTCCTTTTTTTGGTTTTATATACCATTTAACATGGCCTAACTAGAGTATATCAAAATATCTCATTTTCTAAACCTTTTAACATTTTACTTCAATCATTCTTTGACTCAAAACTTACAATGCATTTCATTGGATTTGTGTTTTTGTATTGGTACTGGTGAAAAATACTCAGATATAGAGTAATAATGCCTTGCTTATTAAAATAATTATGTGTAATTATGAAACAAATATTTTAAACAGGACAAACATTATCTTATTTATTGGATATTTTTCTTAAAAATATGTTACTTTTTCGGAGTAAATTAAATTTCCAAAGGAAAAAACATGTCAAACTTACCAAAAATCATATGGTCAAAAATCGATGAGGCGCCGGCACTCGCTACGTATTCATTACTACCAATCGTAAATGCTTTTACTAAAGAAGCAGGTGTTGAAGTTGTAGAGAGTGATATCTCACTTGCAGGTCGTGTACTTGCTAGTCAAGGTCTTCAGGAAGATGAACTTTCTAAACTAGGAGAAGTCGTACTTCAACCAGACGGGAACGTTATCAAACTTCCAAACATCTCTGCATCAGTAGGTCAACTAAAAGATTGTATCGCTGAGCTTCAAGGCCAAGGATATGACATCCCTAACTACCCTGAAGAGCCTGCAAACGCTGAAGAAGAAGCGATCCAAGCGAAATACAATGTATGTCTTGGTTCTGCAGTTAACCCGGTACTTAGAGAAGGGAATTCAGACAGAAGAGCTGCAAAAGCTGTTAAGAGATTTGCACAGAACAACCCACACAGACTTAAAGCTGTGGATGAGAACTGTCAAGCATACGTTGCTCACATGGGTGGAAAAGGTGACTTCTTTGGTCATGAAAAATCTGTAACATCTTCTGCAGACCAAAAAGTAACAATCGCACTTAATGGTAAAGAGTTGACTTCTATCGATGCACTTGCAGGTGAAGTACTTGATGGTACATTCATGTCTGTTGCTGCACTTAGAGCATTCTATAAGCAAACGATCGAAGATGCAAAAGCAAAAGGTCTTATCTGGTCACTACACCTTAAAGCAACAATGATGAAGATCTCTGACCCGATCATGTTCGGTCACGCATTTGAGATCTTCTTCGAAGATGTATTCGCTAAATATGCTGATACTTTCAAAACACTAGGTGTAAACCCTAACATGGGTATGAGTGATCTTGAGAAAAAAATCGCTGGTCACGCACAAGAAGCTGAAATTAAAGCAGCATTCCAAGCAGTAGTAGATTCTGACGCTCCAAAAATTGCAATGGT
>JBFEWI010000203.1:0-2965 GCA_041546475.1 Sulfurovum sp. | reverse complement strand
CGCTTTGATAGCCTCATCTTTGATACGTTGAGGTGTCCCGAAATCCGGTTCACCCGCAGAGAAAGAAAGAATATCTTTTCCTTGTGCTTTTAAATCACGAGCAAGTGAAGAGATAGCAATAGTCAGTGAAGGAGACAGTGTCTGTATACGGTCTGAAAGCATATTAAAACCTTTGATTATAAATTGGATAATTGTAGCAAAAAATGCGTTAAAAAAAGCCGTTGATCTTACTAATCCATAGAGTGGATAAAGTTATCATAAAGTGCATCGAGCTCATGGTCTTTTTCTTTAATATGCGCATTATCTCCGGTTTCAATTGCCGTTTCAAGTACTGCAAGACGTTTGAGGAGATATTGAAATATCTCTTTATTGACATCGGGGATCTTATCGTGGCTGAGAGGGGTTTTATCAAATTCACGTTTAAGTACACGTGCAGGGATACCTACAGCCGTCGAATCGGCCGGTACATTTTTCACTACAACAGAGTTCGCACCGACTTTGGAGTTTGTCCCGATGGTAATGTTCCCCAATACTTTAGCCCCTGCACCGATGACTGCACCATTTTCAATCGTCGGGTGTCTTTTACCTTTTGTAAGGCTTACACCACCAAGGGTGACCTGCTGATAGATGATCACATCATCACCGATGATTGCCGTTTCACCGATCACAACACCGACCCCATGGTCAATGAAAACCCTGCGGCCGATGGTTGCAGCGGGATGTATATCTATCACTGTGAGAAACTGTCCTATAGCAGAGATAAGCCGCGGAAGGAATCGTAGCCCTTTTTTGTAAAGCGGGTGGGCCAAACGGTGAAACATAAGCGCCCATAACCCGGGATAGTTAAAAAAGAGTTCAAAGGTAGAGTGCAGGGCAGGGTCATTTCTTTTGACATTAAGAAAATCTTCTTTGATAAGACTAAATGGGTTCACAGTTTCTCCTATATAATTTTTGTTAGTTGTTTTTAAATGTTTTTTACTCTGAAAATGGTCATTTTTAAAGTTTTTAAATGAAGTAAGTTCTATCATACATAAAATTATGCAATTTCGATTCTATATATCTGTAAAAACAATTCGTTGATATATAGCGATATCAGATTAAATCCTCAATCGCTTGTATGGTCTTAAGATAGCTATTTTCACTTAAATAAAGGTAAAGTTTTCCCAAAAGCTCACGTTTTTCTTCACTATTCAGATGTACAGACTCCTCTATGTTGTATTTGAGTGTTCTATCCATCTGATAGGTATCATAATCCAGATCATCCAAGATATCCATGATGTTCTGTGCTTCGATCAGATTATCAATGGTATAGTTTCCCTCTGCATCAAAGTTGATCACCACTTCAGTAGGGTGGGTGAAGAGGTTGTGTTTCATCCCCAAGACCTCCTGGTAGGCTCCTGTTAGGAAAAAAGCCAAAAAATACTCTTCTGTATCGACATCAATATCATGCAGATACAATGGTAGATCGCGGTTAAAGCCTATCTCACCGTCGCTGTCGCAGGTGATATCCCAAATACTTGCCGGATTGGTAGGCTTGGTATCCAAACGGTCCAAAGGCATGATGGGAAAATTTTGTGCCAATCCCCAAAAGTCAGGCAGAGACTGGAATGCTGAGAAGTTGACAAGGTACTTTTCCTGTATACGGTCCTGCAGTTTTTTGAGTTCATCGCTGTCCTCATTTTTGAGCAGTGCAATAGATTTTTTGATGATAAGGTTGACAAGGATCTCTGTATTTGAACGGTCTTCAAGGTCAATGTAGCCTAGATCAAAGAGCGTGAGGAGACTTTCCATATGATCAAGTGCATCATGCAGGTACTCTCTTGCACGTGCACGGCTTAAAGAGTTATAGAGGTCATACAGTTCTTCTATAAGTGGAGGATTGACCTCTTTCAGACGCAGCCCTTTCTCTGTATACTCCTGGGAGAAGAGTTCAAGTACCGGTGCAACAAGCACCGAATGAGAAGCAGCGATATAGCGTCCAGACTCGGTAAAGATATCCGGCTCTTCTACACCTTTTCTTTTAGAAATGTCCTGCATTAGGAAAACCACATCATTGGCAAATTCTCGTAGAGAATAGTTTCTTTCCTGCTTATCTTCGTGTTGACTGTATTCAACAGCAAGGCCTCCACCAAGATTGATCGCCCCAAGTGCATCTGCCCCACGTTTTTTGAGATCTGCATAAATGTTTCCGGCTTCTCTCAATGCTTTTTTAAGTGGAGCAATGTCTCCCATCTGTGAACCTATATGAAAGTGGATCATCCAGAGATAGTCTAAAAGATCATGCTGTTTCAGCATTTCATAGGCTTCAAGAAGCTCTGTAGAAGTGAGTCCGAATTTAGAACCGTACCCTCCACTTTTTGCCCAGATACCTATGCCTGAACTGTGAAGACGTATACGTACACCTATCTTAGGTGCAATAGGTGTTTCTACATCCTCATTAAACTCTTTGTTGACCTGGATGATCGTCTCTAACTCTGTCAAACCTTCTATGGTAACGGTGATGTTGTGTCCCATCTTTGCAGCGATGAAACAGAGTGATATCATCTCTTTGTCTTTAAAACCATTTACCGTGATAGGTGCACCCAGAGGGGTTTTTGTCATCGCAATGATGATTTCAGCTTTACTACCTGCTTCGAGGCCATAGTTGTAATTTTTAGAAACATCCATAAGGGCATGCACAAAGTTTGGAAATTGATTGACCTTGAGAGGAAAAACAGCTTGAAAGTTTCCTTTGTATTTAAATTCCTGCTTGGCCTTTTCAAAAGTCTTAAAGAGTGTAGATATCTGTTTCTCTATGAGATGAGGAAAACGAAGAAGAATAGGTCCTTTATAGCCTTTTTCACGTATCTCCTGGGTAATGGAGATCAATGATGGCTTAGAGGCATGACTGATATTGATAGTATCACCCTGAATGATAAAGTTTTCATCACCCCAAATGTCTAAACCAAAATTTTTCATAGTAGTG
>JBFEWI010000011.1:0-18085 GCA_041546475.1 Sulfurovum sp. | reverse complement strand
TTTACCTCTACACTGCTTACCAGTCCTAAAAAATCGCTCAAACAACTACAGGCAGCCGGTGATGCATTGGCTCAGAGAGAAGGCATCGCTTTTGTCGCTCCAGACTACAGAAAAGCTTCTGGTACACAGGAACAGAACATATTAGCCAAAGAGGATGCACTCTACAGACAAGACTACTGCGGATGTATATTCGGTTTGACTATCCAGCGTGACCAGCAGGACAAACTGGCAGATGAACTCTTTGTACCGCTCTCAAAACAGATACAGCCTGAATCGATAGAAGAGCGTATTGCAATGTATGAAAAACGTTGGGAGATGGAAGAGGCGAACACCCCTCACAAGATCATCAAACAACGGTTCTTGAACTGGCGTTTGATGATGGGCTTGCTGCGTGTACGAAAAGAGGTCGTTCCTGCACATTTCCTCCCCTACTCTACACTCAAAGGCGAATACACAAGAGGAAAGATAGAGTACCATATCGGTGAGGTGTATCACATGAACCGTGATGAGGTACGTTTCATTACACTAGAACACTACAATGAACTCGCAGATACTGACTATAAAACAGTTACAGAACTCATCTACGCTCCTCCGGTTTTCAGTAAAGAACTGGAAGTACGTGCCAAACTGGGTGTCACACCTTATGATCTCTCTATTGTCATGGTCGTCGAAGAGATACCAAGCAATAAGATAGAGATCATTTGCCAAAGCAAGACCTACAGCGACGTTAAAGAAGTATTGATAGAGCTATAAACCGATTTTTACCAACTTTTCGATAAAATAATCCAATTTTAAAATAAAGGTTTATACATGCTCTATAACGTTGTAGACATTCAAAATATATTACCACATAGATACCCGTTCTTGCTAGTGGACAGAATTACTGAACTTACTCCGGGTGAATATATCGAAGGTCTTAAAAATATCTCTATCTCAGAACCTGTATTTCAAGGTCATTTCCCTGGTCATCCTATCTACCCTGGTGTGATGATCATTGAAGGTATGGCACAGGCTGGTGGTGTATTGGCGTTTAAAAGTATGGACCTGGCAAGCCAGGAAGAGATAGAAAATAAAGTGGTATACTTTATGAGTATCGACAATGCAAAGTTTCGTTCGCCTGTTACACCGGGGGATCAGCTGGTATACAAGATCAGTGTGATCAAGAATAAAGGTGCCGTATGGCAACTTGATGCAAAAGCATATGTAGATGACAAAGTGGTTGCGCAAGCTGAACTTAAAGCTATGATCGTAGATAAATAGGTCGTTTGATGTCTTTAATACACGCTTCTGCAGTCATAGAAGACGGGGCCATCCTGGGTGAAAACGTCTCTGTAGGTCCATTTGCATACATCGGGCCGAATGTAAAGATCGGTGATAACACTACAGTGGCAACACATGCTGTGATCGAAGGCCATACCACCATAGGTAAAAATAACCGTATTTTCCCTCATGCAGCTGTAGGTACGATACCGCAGGACCTTAAGTTTGCAGGTGAACATGTAGAGCTCATCATAGGTGATAACAATACCATCAGAGAGTTCACTCTGCTCAACCCGGGGACCAAAGGCGGAGGTTCTGTCACCAAGATCGGTAACGGGAATCTGCTTATGGGATATGTGCACTTGGGGCATGATGTGATCCTGGGAGACAACTGTATCCTTGCAAACGGTGCAACACTCGCAGGCCACGTTGAGTTAGGAAATCATGTAGTGATAGGTGGACTTACTCCTGTACATCAGTTCGTACATATCGGTGACTATGCGATGATAGGAGGAGCCAGTGCTTTATCTCAGGATATTCCTCCTTTCTGTCTGGCTGAAGGTAACCGTGCAAACTTGAGAGGACTCAACCTTACGGGCTTGCGAAGAGCGATGGATCGGGAAGATATCAATGCCCTAAAATCAGCCTATAGAGAACTTTTTGAAGAGGGGAAACCGCTGCAGGAAGTCGCACAGAGACTTTTGGAAAGTACAAACTCTGAAAAGGTCAAACAGCTTTGTGAATTTATTATGACCTCCAAAAGAGGTATTCCGTTTACACGATCTAAAACGAATGAGGATAAATAATGACAAGAAAAACATGCAGCTTTTGTGAAGCCCAAGAGAGTGAAGAGAATCCACTCATCGCCGGTGAAAGCGCTTATATCTGTTCAAACTGTGTCATCTCCGCATACAAAATTCTCTTTGGAGAAGAAGAACAGGAAGACGCGCAAGTAGATGTGGGACATCATACTCTCTATACACCAAAAGAGTTGAACAGTCTACTTGATGATTATGTCATTGGCCAAGAGAAAGCAAAAAAAACTCTCTCAGTGGCTGTATATAACCACTATAAACGTATCTTCAAAGATGATGTGCAAGATGATACACAGATCGCCAAATCAAATGTACTTCTCATAGGACCGACCGGTTCAGGAAAAACACTTTTGGCACAAACGATCGCCAGATTTTTAAATGTGCCTATCGCTATTGCAGATGCAACGAACCTAACAGAAGCCGGATATGTAGGTGAAGATGTTGAAAATATTCTTACGAAACTTCTTATGGCTGCCGATGGGGACCCGCAGCGTGCCGAACAGGGGATCGTATTCATTGATGAGATCGATAAGATCGCCAGAATGGGGGAAAACCGTTCTATCACGCGTGATGTTTCTGGAGAAGGCGTACAACAGGCCCTCCTTAAACTCATCGAGGGATCAGTCGTAAATATTCCGCCAAAAGGTGGTCGCAAACACCCTAACCAGGACTTTATACAGATAGACACGTCGAATATACTCTTTATCTGCGGGGGTGCATTTGATGGGCTCAATGATATTCTTAAACGAAGACTTGGGGAGAATATACTTGGTTTTGGCCAGGAAAAACGCTCTAAGAAGGATGAAGAGAATCTTCTTCCTTCTGTAGAGGCAGATGATCTTGTCACTTATGGGATCATTCCTGAACTTATAGGCCGTCTTCACGTACTTGCGACACTGGGTGAGATCAGTAAAGAGGATATGGTTCGTATCTTGGTAGAACCTAAAAACTCTCTTGTCAAACAGTATCAGAAACTCTTTGAGATCGATGATGTAAAGCTTACTTTCGAAGAAGATGCACTTGCGCGTATTGCACAAAAGGCACTGGAGAGAAAAACAGGTGCAAGAGGATTGCGTTCCATACTTGAAGAGATACTTCTAGATATCATGTATGAGTTGCCTGAACTTAAAGGATATGAAGTCGTGATCACCGATGAAGTGGTTGAATCAGGTGCAAAACCTTTGTATATAAAAGATAAAAAAACAGCATAACAGCAGCATTAAAAAGGATATATAATGTTTAAAGGATTATTAGGAATGTTCTCAAACGATCTAGCGATCGACCTGGGAACGGCAAACACACTTGTACTTGTAAAGGGACAAGGTATCAGTATCAATGAACCTTCTGTCGTTGCTATCCAGTATGACAAACACGGTAGAGAGAAAATTCTTGCTGTAGGTCAGGAAGCAAAAGATATGGTCGGTAAAACGCCAGGGAATATTAAAGCTATCAGACCTATGAAAGACGGTGTTATCGCTGATTTTGAAGTGACTGAAATGATGATCCGATATTTTATTGAGAAAGCACATAAAAGAAAAGGCTTCTTCTCTCCACGTATCATTATCTGTGTACCTTACGGTCTGACTCAGGTTGAAAGACGTGCCGTAAAAGACTCTGCAGAAAATGCCGGTGCAAGATACGTTTACCTGATAGAAGAACCTATGGCAGCTGCAATTGGTGCTGGTATACCGGTCAAAGATCCAAATGGTAACCTTGTCGTAGATATCGGTGGAGGTACCACAGAAATAGGTGTCACTTCACTCGGTGGTCTTGTGATCTCAAAGTCGATTCGTGTGGCCGGGGATAATCTTGACCAGGCGATCATTGACTACATTAAAAAGAACTTTAACCTGCTCATCGGTGAACGTGTAGCAGAAGAACTCAAGATCAAGATCGGAACAGCCATTCCATTGCAGGAAGAATTGACCACTACCGTACGTGGTAGAGATCAGGTTGAAGGAAGCCTTGCATCCATAGAGATCACTTCTGAGCATATTAGAGCAGCGATGAAGGATTCTCTCGAAGAGATCGCAGAAGCACTGAAAGATGTACTTGAACAAACACCGCCGGAACTTGCAGGTGATATCGTAGAAAACGGTATTGTACTGACTGGAGGTGGTGCACTGATCAGAGGACTGGACAAATATCTTTCGGATATCGTCAAACTCCCTGTCTATATTGCTGAGGATCCTCTGCTTGCTGTTGCAAAAGGTACGGGTATTGCATTGGATGAAATAGATATCCTACAACAAATGGCATATGAAGACTAGACTTGTCATCATTGCCATACTGTTACTCATCCTAACAGTACTGTTGTCACGAAATGATGATCGTCTCTCGGATACGTTTCTCAATATCATCAACCCTATCAAACAGAAATATAAAAATTTTACGCAGAATTTAGAAGATAAAAGCCAAAGCTATATCTTCCAGAAAGAGTCTATCGAAAAGCTAAGTAGAGAAAACCGTATTTTACGCCAACGTCTTCTTGAACAGATCCACTATATAGAACAGGTAAAAGATATTTATGAAGTGCTCCCGACACTCAGTCATATCCCTGTAAAAAACATCTCTATTGCCGATACCATATCTTATGTAAAACTGAACAGTTTTTCTCAGATCATATTGACAAAACCCAAAGGACTGGTAGAAGATAAACTCTATGGCCTAATACAAGGCAGTGTCGTTGCAGGTACGGCAATGGTGCATAACAACCAACTCTATGGCTATCTCACATCAGATAAAAAGTGCCGATTTTCTGTTTTCATCGGAGAGACGAAAGCACCGGGTATCGCTTTGGGTCTAAAAGAGAATGAAATGATCGTAAAATTCATACCGAAATGGCATAAGATCAATGAGGGAGATGCCGTTCTTACCTCAGGATTGGATGGTATATTTTTTGCAGATATACCGGTAGGTATTGTTACAAAAGTAGAAGTACAAAGTTCATATACGGTTGCACATATCAAAACCTACAGTGATATTTTCCATCCTAAAACATTTTTCCTGATCAATGATGCCAAAGCAACGCTTGCAGAAAATTATGATGCTGACCGTACCAATCTGGCAACAAGATACAGTACCCCGGATATCCGTGTTGAGCAGAACCATTCGATGGAACCACTCAAAGATGCTAATATAAGCACACCTGTAGTATCCAGTATTCCAAGACGTATCGATCAGACACAAGAAGATGTGATCGAGCCGGCTGAAGTTCCAGAAATCGTAGAACCTCCTAGAAAAGTCAAGAAGAAGAAGCCTGAGATCGGACCAAGCAGTTTAGACCTCTTTTAAAAGCGTATTTTGCCCTTTTTTAAGGGCTTTTTCCATCTAAATCCTGTATAATATCCAACTAAAAATTAAGGGTATTTCTCCATGCCAAAACGCAATGACATCAAAACTATTTTACTTATTGGTTCTGGACCTATCGTTATCGGTCAAGCTTGTGAATTTGACTATTCTGGAACTCAAGCAGCTAAAACGCTTAAAGAACTAGGCTATAGAGTCGTCCTTATCAACTCCAACCCTGCAACGATCATGACAGACCCCGAGTTTGCAGACCGTACCTATGTTGAACCTATTACCCCTGAAGTCATTGATAGAATTATCAAAAAAGAAAATGTTGATGCGATCCTGCCTACAATGGGTGGACAAACTGCACTGAACGTTGCGATGGAAATGTATGACGCTGGTATGCTTAAAGATGTGAAGTTCCTTGGGGCGCATCCCGATGCCATCAAAAAAGGGGAAGATAGACAACTCTTTAATGAAGCGATGATCAAGATCGGTATGGACCTTCCTAAAAGTGCCAATGCCTACAGTGTAGATGAAGCGATCAAGGTGGCAAAAGAGATCGGTTTCCCAGTGATCAGCAGAGCTTCATTTACGCTTGCCGGTGGCGGTTCAGGTGTAGCATACAATATGGAAGAGTTCAAAAAACTGGCGGCAGAAGGTATTGATGCCAGTCCGATCAATGAGATCGAGATCATGGAATCTATGCTTGGCTGGAAAGAGTACGAGATGGAAGTGATCAGAGACAGCCAGGATAACTGTATTATCGTATGTTCTATTGAAAACTTTGATCCTATGGGTGTGCATACAGGAGACTCGATCACCATTGCCCCTGCTCTGACGCTTACAGACAAAGAGTTCCAAAATATGAGAGATGCCTCTTTCAAAATCTTACGTGAAGTAGGTGTAGATACAGGTGGGTCCAACGTACAATTCTCCATCAACCCCGATACAGGACGTATGATCGTCATCGAAATGAACCCGAGGGTCAGCCGTTCTTCTGCACTTGCATCAAAAGCTACAGGATACCCTATCGCGAAAGTTGCAACACTGTTGGCTGTTGGATTTACACTGGATGAAATCACCAATGACATTACAGGAACACCGGCGAGTTTCGAACCGGTCATCGACTATGTTGTTACAAAACTTCCGAGATTTACGTTTGAAAAATTCCCTCTTGCAGACTCTACACTCACAACTTCGATGAAGTCTGTAGGTGAAGTGATGAGTATAGGAAGAACATTCAAAGAGTCTTTCCAAAAAGCACTCTGTTCACTTGAAACCGGACTGATCGGTTTTAACCCGATCAAATGTGACGGTGAAGAGCTTGTCAGAGAGATAAGACGTCCAAATGAGAACCGTATGCTTTATGTATTCGAGGGACTCAGACGCGGCATGAGTGTGGATGCTATCTTTGACCTTTGTAAGATCGACAGATGGTACCTTTACCAGCTTGAAGAACTCGCACAGCGAGAAAAAGAGATGGAGATAACCCTGCTCTCTGATGCGACACGTCTTAGACAAGTGAAAAGTGAAGGTTTCTCTGATGCCATGATCGCTGAAGTCATTAACAAAAAAGAGGGTCTGAACCTTACAGAGAATGATATCTATAATGCGAGAGAAAAGGCCGGTGTCCTACTTGAATATAATGAAGTAGATACATGTGCGGCAGAGTTCAAAGCACTGACCCCTTACCTCTACTCTACTACAAATATTACCAAGCTTCCACCACAGGAAGCAGCTGAGTCTACAGAGAAAAAAGTACTTGTGATCGGTGGAGGGCCTAACCGTATCGGTCAGGGTATAGAGTTTGACTACTGTTGTGTACATGCTTCATTTGCTATCGAAGACATGGGTATGAAATCCATCATGTACAACTGTAACCCGGAGACTGTCTCTACAGATTATGACACTTCAGATGTCCTCTACTTTGAACCGATCGATTTTGAACATGTCAGAAGTGTGATCGAACTTGAAAAGCCAGATGGTGTGATCGTACACTTTGGTGGACAGACACCGCTGAAACTGGCTAAGAACCTTACAGCGATCGGTGCGAACATTTCCGGAACAACTGCAAAAGTGATCGACCTTGCTGAAGACAGAGAACAGTTCTCTACTTTCATCAATGAACTTGGATTGAAACAGCCTGACAACGGTACTGCATTTGCCAAAGATGAAGCAATGACGATCGCAAACCGTATCGGTTACCCTGTGCTTGTACGCCCTAGTTTCGTACTTGGCGGACGCGGTATGCGTACGGTCTACTCTGATGCAGAGCTGAGAGAATATATGGATGAGGCCGTCAGTGTATCGAACGATGCTCCTGTGCTTATCGATAAATTCCTAGACAGTGCCATTGAACTTGATGTAGATGCAATCTGTGATGGAAAAGAGGTCTATATCGGTTCTATCATGCAGCACATTGAAGAGGCAGGTATTCACTCAGGTGACTCTGCATGTTCACTTCCTCCGGTTTCCATCTCTGATGATCTTCAGGAGAAAGTAAAAGAGCAAACTGCACAGATCGCACTTGGTCTTGGCGTTGTAGGTCTGATGAATATACAGTATGCTATCCATAAAGGTGAGATCTACCTGATCGAAGTAAACCCAAGAGCTTCTAGAACTGTTCCGTTTGTATCAAAGGCTACAGGTGTTCCATTGGCAAAAGTGGCAACAAGAGTGATGCTTCAGGGAGACCTTAGAGAGTCACTCAAGTTCTACGATACTTTTGGCGTGGTGAACTTTGACAAAGAGATCATGGAACCAAACCTTAAAGGCCATGTAGCCGTTAAAGAAGCAGTATTCCCATTCAACAAACTTCCAGGTTCGGACCTTATCCTCGGGCCGGAGATGAAATCAACAGGTGAAGTCATTGGGATCAGTGACAATTTTGGTATGTCTTTTGCCAAGAGTCAGTTTGCAAGTAAGAACAATATTCCTCTAGAAGGTAAACTTTTCATTTCTCTTACTGAAATAGACAAACCTCAGGCAGGTGAGATCGGTCAAATGTTCATTGATCTTGGATTTGATATCGTTGCCACATCGGGAACACATGCAGCGCTGGAAGCGGCAGGTGTGCCTTCAACTAAAGTACTCAAGATCTCTGAAGGCCGTCCAAATGTTGATGATATGATCAAAAATGAAGAGATAGCATTGGCTATCAACACTTCAGACAATAAAGCAAGTAAAGATGATGCCAAAACCATCAGACAATCCGTTCTTGCTAGCCATGTAGCCTATTTCACTACATTAGCTGCTGCAAAAGCAACAGCAGCAGCGATAAAAGAACTTAAGGCGACAAGTGGTGAACTTGAGCCAAAAGCATTGCAAGATTATCTAAGTTAAAATGGAAAATAAAGTTTTTTTGACACAAACCGATACCACCATCGGCTTTGTCTCGCAAAATGCAGACAGACTCACAAAGATTAAACAACGCCCTCCTCACAAGCATTACATTAAAGCCGTCAACTCCCTAGATACGCTCAAAACATTTGCGCGTGTACCTCGAATGCATAAAAACAGAGTCCGAAGGGCAAAAATAACAACATTTATTATGCCAAATGGACACTCCTACCGTGTGATACAAGATAAACATCATCTACTGCTCTTAGACCGTCTCAAATGGGCCTATACGACTTCAGCAAATCTAAGTAGTGAAGCGTATGATGAATCCTTTGCCAGAGAGATGGCAGATGTCATTATAGAACCGATCAAAGAAACCAAACAAGCCTCAAGCATTTACAGGCTTGGAAAAACCACACTAAGAAAGATACGTTAATGTCAGTTATCTATAAAAATGAAAATATCCGGATTGAAGTAGAAGAGAGTGAGATCCCTTGGCTGAAGATATTTACCCAAGCCCCTTACAAAGAGATGAGCGAAGTACCCAGTTTGATAAGATCCGAGATCTATGACCTTTTGGACACGATAGAAAAAGAGATGCTCTCCTACTACAACCCTAAAAAAATAAACATTGCCAGCTTTGGTAACTATATGCCTCATGTACATTGGCATATCATGGCACGTTTCGAAGAGGACAGTTTCTTTCCTGAACCTATGTGGGGCATAAAACAGCGTGAAAGTCATTTGAAGTTACCGGACTTTGAAAGTTTTTGTAAAAGAGTAATTGACGCTATAGCATAAGCTGTGGTTTACTCGTCCTAAAGCACGTTTGGGACGAGAAGTTTAAAATTTTTTATTTGCCTTCGTTCTCCGGACTATGATCATCAATTTTCACTTCCTCATCTGCAGCTTTCTTTGAAAACATATCTACATCAATAAAAATACCAACGCCTACACCAATAATAACTCCAATTACTATACTAAAAATATCCACAATAAATCCTCGCTTTCATAGTATTAAACCATTAAGGTTATAATAAAGTATAACATAAAATTTATTTTAAATATTTTTAAATAAAAATAAATGGGAAAATATCATTATTCTATTATCATTGCTAAGATTAGTAGGTGTATACTATTGAAATTTACTTACAATAAAAGGATGAAATAGACGATGATTCGTATGGCCAAGAAAATAGAAAAAGCAGCCATTAAAAGTAGCGGAATTGATTTTATAAAACTTGGATTTGCGCTCTTTTTCCTCGTTGCGGTTTTAACCTACAGTTTTGTAAGTTCAGGGTCTATACCCAATAATGTCTTCCTGGCTATCGCAGCACTGTTTGGTGCCTATATGGCTATGAACATTGGTGCAAACGATGTTGCGAACAATGTGGGTCCTTCGGTCGGTTCAAAAGCACTTACTATGGGTGGTGCAATAGTTATTGCAGCCATTTTTGAGGCAAGCGGTGCGATTATAGCCGGTGGGGATGTGGTTACGACCATTAAAAAAGGGATCATTGACATCCATGCATTCGGTACAGATGTTGATCCGTTTATTTGGGCAATGGTCGCAGCACTTTTGGCAGCTGCACTATGGCTGAACTTTGCCACGATGATGAAAGCTCCGGTATCAACCACACATTCCATCGTAGGCGGTGTCATGGGTGCAGGTATAGCTGCAGCCGGATTCACGATCGTCTCATGGGGTACCATGGGACAGATAGCTGCTTCATGGATCATATCACCGGTACTTGGGGGCGTGATCGCCGCAATATTTTTATATACCATTAAGAGAACGATCATATTTCAATATGACAAGGTGGCAGCCGCAAGGAAATGGGTACCTATTTTTGTAGCCATTATGGCTTGGTCATTTGTGACCTATTTGACACTTAAAGGCCTCAAAAAGATCTGGCCTTCGATCGTAGAGATTTTAGTCTTTCTTCCGGATGAGAAAAAACCTTCTTTCCTTGTCGCATCTATTTTTGGACTTATTGTGGCTGCCATAGTCTATATGATATTAAGAAAAACAGTTGCAACCAGAGCAACCAATCTTCATAACACCAGGGATTCGATCAATTTACTCTTTACAGTACCCCTTATTTTTGCTGCAGCGCTTTTAAGTTTTGCCCATGGTGCGAACGATGTGGCAAATGCCATTGGTCCGTTGGCAGCGATCAATGATGCCGTGATCACCGGTGGCATTTCGGCTAAAGCAGGAATCCCTTTTTGGGTGATGGCCGTTGGGGCGCTGGGTATTGCTCTTGGGCTTGCACTTTACGGACCTAAACTGATCAAAACCGTAGGCAGTGAAATCACAGAACTAGACCAAATGAGAGCATTTTCAGTAGCTATTGCTGCGGCAATTACAGTGATCATTGCTTCTCAATTGGGTCTTCCTGTCTCTTCCACACATATTGCGGTCGGTGGTATATTCGGTGTAGGTTTTTTAAGAGAATATCTTGCATCTACCGGACAGGTAGAACGTATTGAAAAAGAACAGATCAACCTTGAAGATGAAAAAAAATTTTTAAAAGCATACAGCAGTGAACTCAAGACATTAGAAGATAAAACAGATAAAACAAAAGCCGATTATGAAAGGATCGTTGACCTCTATAAAGCAATTGACCAGGAGGAAGAGCGTATCAAAGCAGCCAAAAAACATATAAAAAGCATTGAAAAAGTCAAATATGTCAAAAGAGATGCTGTTAAAAAAATTATCGCTGCCTGGGTGATCACAGTACCAGCTTCTGCTGTGCTTTCAGCAGCAATATTTTTTATGATTAGAGGTATTGTACTTTAATGTTTACTTGATTCTAACTACCGTAACAACACTACTCAAGTCACATCTCTTCATACTTAAAAAGCCATTTTAGTAAAAATGGCGGTGCAATGGTCGTGACAATAATGACAAAGATCAAAACGGCATAGATTTGGTCATCCAGTATGCCATTTACACGCCCTACTTCTGCAAATATCAGCCCAACTTCTCCCCGCGGAATCATAGAAATACCAATCAGTGCCTTACTGAGTGCTGATGTTTTTCTTAGTAAAAAAGCTCCAAAATATTTCCCAATCACTGCAATAGATAAAAAAGTAAGTGCCAAACTCCAAAAAATCATAGAAGTAAAGTCTATCACTTTTAAATTCATAGATAACCCTACCATCACAAAAAAGATGGGTGTAAACATCTGTGCAATAGGAGTAATGGCGCTTTTCACTTTCTCTAAAAATACTTCATCATGTTGTAAACCCATACCAAAAGGAAGTATGAAGCGTCGTGAAAGTGCTATGCCAGCAGCAAATGAACCTAAAATCTCAGGTGCTCCAAAAAGATGTGACATATAAGCAAAAAGTGCTATAAGCGCTATGATCAACGTCGGTATAAATCCAGGGACTTTTTTATGTTCATCGAATTTTCTCATAAAATGGGAGGTAAAATGTGCAAATGCAGGAGCGAGCAAGAAAAACAGTAGGATAAATATCGTTGTGTTCAAGGTATTTGTCAGACTTAATGTTTGTGTGATTGCATAGTCATAGATAAAAACAAGCACTATAACACCTAATATATCATCCAGTACTGCCGCACCAATGACTATCTGGCTGACTTCCGAATGTTCTTTTTGAAGATCTTTTAACACCCTCATCGTTATACCAATGCTTGTTGCGGTCAGAGTTCCTCCGATAAAAAGAGAGACGACCAGAGTCAGACCAAAAATATAGTAAGCAAAAAAGGCCGAAACGACAAAGGGAAACACTGCACCAAATAATGCAACAATAATTGCTTTGCCTCCCGCCTGCCTCAGACGCTGAATATCAGTATCCAAACCGATTTCAAAAAGCAAAAGAAGAATACCGATCTCCGCAAGTATTTTAAGTACATCATTGACCTCTACAAGACCAAAGCCTGATACACCAAGAAGTATACCAGCACTCAATTCACCCAATACAGAGGGTATGCCCAAACGGGCGAACAATTCACCCAAAATCCTTGCAGTCACCAATATCAAAAAAAGTATGAGAAAAAAGTTATGTACATCCATATTTTATTGTACTCAAAGTTTTATAAAGTCCGATGTTATCATTAACGATTTTATTATATAAGATTTAGTTCATTTATTTGTTAAGAAATAATTAATCTGTGTTTATGTATCATGATTTAAGTAATGAAAGGAGTAACTGTGGAAGACATTTTTACACTTTCCGATTCACTGGGACCCTTTAAGGTTATTTATGTCAATGAACCTTCTATCGGTTTAAAAGCAGTACTGGTTATCGATAATGTCTCGACAGGTCCTTCCATTGGTGGCATTCGAATTGCACCAGATGTTTCTACTCTTGAATGTGTACGACTTGCACGTGCCATGACACTCAAAAATGCTGCAGCAGGCCTTCCTCACGGTGGAGGTAAAATCGTTCTCTACGGTGATCCAAAAATGCCAAAAGAGCAGAAAGAGCTTTTGATGCGTGGCCTAGCACGCAGCCTTCAAGAAGTTGTTCAGTACATCTTTGCGCCAGATATGGGTACCAATGAAGAGTGTATGGCATGGATTAAAGACGAGGTCGACCGTGTTGTAGGTTTACCACGTGAAATAGGCGGTATACCTCTCGATGAAATTGGTGCAACAGGTTGGGGTCTTTATCATGTCACACAGATTGCCCTGCAGCATCTCGATATCCCTTTAAATGGTGTAAAAGTTGCTGTACAGGGCTTCGGGTCAGTAGGAAAGAATGTGGCCCGTTTTCTAGCACAGGCTGGCGCTAAGATAATTGCTGTTGCAGATAGCGGTGGTACAATCTACGATGCTGAAGGACTTGATATAGAGGCACTGATAGCATTGAAAGAGACGAATAGCTGTGTTACATCATACCCCGATGCTAAAGCATTATCAAATGATGCCATTATTGATATTGCTTGTGATATCTGGATACCTGCCGCACGGCCAGATGTCATCAATAAAGACAATGTCCATCGCCTTCAAACTAAACTCGTCATTGAAGGTGCCAATATTCCCATTACACATGAAGCAGAGAAAATCCTTCATGATCGAGGTATACTTTGTATCCCTGACTTTATTGCTAATGCAGGAGGAGTGATCTGCGCTGCAATGGAGTACCATGGAGCAATACAGAAAACGGCATTCGAGGCTATCAAAGAGAAGCTCCAGGAAAATACACGAATGGTGCTTGAAGAGTCTGATGAGAAAGGAATTTTACCGCGTGAATCTGCTGTTTCCCTTGCTATAGCAAGGGTTGAAAAAGCGATGAGTTTTCACCGCTTCTCACTATTTACCCAATCGTAAAGGTAATAACATGTATCGTATCCGTTTTCATGGTCGTGGCGGCCAGGGAATAAAAGTGACCAGTCGCATCCTTGGCTCTGCACTTTTTATAAGTGGGTATGAAATACAAGATGCCCCACGATACGGTGCTGAACGACGAGGCGCACCGATTTTTGCATATATTAGAGCATCCAAAGATACCATCTTTGAGCGTGGAATTGTAAGATATCCTGATTTGATTGTTGTTGCAGATGAGTCTCTCATCCCGCTTCCTGCTGCTGCTGTAAGAGAGGGTGCGGATGAACACACTGTACTACTGCTCAATACTCGTCTCGATCCACAGACCTGGAAGGAACGGATAAACTTTCCTGGGACTGTCTTAAGCTTTGATGCCCACACCTGCTTTGAAGAACAGCAGGATGAGCGCTTCACAGGTACCGCCTGTGTTGGCGCTGCTTCAAGGCTACTTGGACTCTTTGATAAGTCGATTCTAAAAGAGGCGATCAAGGAAGAGCTACAAGAGATGAAAAGTGATATTATTGAAAAAAATATTACTATTGCAGTGAAAGCATATGATCTAATGGAACCTCATGAACATTGCGTCCACACTAGTGAAAAAACCAATGCTTTTAACTACGTCAAACCTCATTGGGTAGAACTACCTTTTGATGATGCCCGTACCTCTGCACCGGTCATACATGCTGCTCTTACAAGTGAAAAGGTACCGACGGGTCTGTGGCGGACACTCCATCCTATCATTCATTATGAACATTGTAACCGATGCTGGTGGAACTGCAGTACATTCTGCCCCGACAGTGCCATCAATGTCAATGAAGAGAGCTTCCCGGTTATTGATTATGACCACTGCAAAGGATGTCTTATCTGCTCAACTATTTGCCCTTCGCATGCCATTGAGGTCATACCTGAAAGTGAAGCGCAAAAAAGAGAGGAGAAGGAGGAAGAAGAATGAAACGAAGACTGCTGACAGGAAATGGTGCGGCTGCCTGGGGTGCACGCCTTGCAAAAGTAGACTATATTCCTGCATTTCCGATCACGCCCCAAACGGAAATCATCGAAACACTGGCAAAATGGATAGATACGGATGAAATACCCGGACGACTTGTCACACTCGAATCGGAACACTCCATGATAACTGCTGCAGGCACTGCAGCCTCAACAGGTGTACGGGTATTTAGTGCAACCTCAAGCCAGGGTCTGCTCTATGCTATGGAAATGTTATATACTGTAGCTGGGTGGCGGGTACCACTTGTACTGGTAAATGTGTCACGCGGTCTCTCCGCACCGATCACCCTTGAAGCAGATCATAATGATGTTATGGCAGCGCGTGACAGCGGTTTCCTTCAAATACACTGTTCAACCTGTCAGGAAGTCCTTGATGGCGTTCTTATGGCTTATCGTATTTCAGAAGATCTTAAGATACGTCTGCCGGTCATCGTCAATCTTGACGGCTTTTACCTATCCTTTACACGTGAACCTGTTGAAATTCCTGACAAAGAAACCGTCGATGCTTTTTTGCCTCCCTTTGACGCGGGAAACATCAAACTACGTGCCAATATGCCCGAAAGCCAGGCAGTAGCAGTGCTTGGTGGTAGTCCCTACTCCTATTTCCGCTATGAGATGCACCTGGCTGTGATGAATGGCTTAAATATTTATGAGAGTGTTGCAAGTGAATTTAATAAGCATTTCGGTCGGGAGTATGCAAGTGTAGAGTCTTACAGAACGGATGATGCCGAATATCTGTTTGTTATGATGGGGTCCTTTGCAACCAAAGCAAAGGAAGCAGTTGATCGCTTGCGCGATGCCGGCTGGGCAATAGGATTACTGCGTCCTCGTCTCTTCAGACCATTTCCTTCACCCACATTTCAAAAACTATGCCAGGGTAAAAAGGCCATTGCAGTGATCGATCAAAATCTCTCAATGGGTAAAGGGGGAATACTACATAGTGAACTTGCTTCAGCGCTCTACGGGCATGATGAAATGCCAAAGATATTGGCAAGCTTTATTGGAGGATTAGGTGGTCGCGATATCAGTACAGAAGAGTTTTTTGAGATGGCCAGTGTCATCAAACGCTCTTTTGAAGAGGGTTCTACACCTCCGCCAAGGTTGCTCTATACAGAAGAAGAGCTTCGGGAAATTAGAAAGCTTCAAACTATTGCCAAAATGGAGCGTAATAGTCTGGGAGGTGAACAATGAATGAGCCTATCGAAAAACTGAAGGACCTTCCCTCAACACACCTGATGGGTACTGGTACACCTATGTGTGCAGGATGCGGTGGTCTTGGTGCGCTGCACCAAGTGTATGATATTCTTGGGAAAAATACGGTTATTATCAATGCTGCCGGCTGTATGACACTTTTGAGCGTTTATCCCTTTACTCCGTTTAGCGGATCATGGATCTATGCTTCAATGGCTTCAGCACCGGCAGGTGCACAGGGTGTACGAGATGCGCTCGATATTTTACGGAAAAAAGGAAGCATTACAGAAGAGGAAGATCTACAGGTTGTTGTTCTCACGGGTGACGGGTCTGCTTATGGCATGGGAATGTCGGCGACATCAGCTGCGATGGACCGTGAGCTAGACTTTATCTATCTCTGTTACGATAATGAAGGATACGGTAATACCGGCCAGCAATACTCTCAGGCTACGCCACATGCTGCGCAGACTGCCACCAGTAAAAGTGTACTGGGATTTACCGGTTATAAAAAAGATCTTTTTTCTATCTGGGCAGCCCACAAACCCGCTTATGTTGCCACCATTATTGGTTCAGAGCCGCTTGACCTGGCTAAAAAGATTGAAAAAGCAAAAGGCTTGAAGGGGGCAAAAATGATTATCGCCCTCTCACCCTGTCCAACTGGTTGGGACTTTGACCCATCTAAAACTGTTGATATCGGAAAATTGGCTGTCAAAACAGGTATTTGGCCTCTAAAAGAGTATATTGACGGCAAGGTAATACATACGAAAATACCGAAAAAACGTCTGAATATTGAGGCGTATCTTAAAGAACAGGGGCGCTTTTCTAATCTATTTGAACCAACTCGAAATGAAGCAGTGCTCACAGAACTTCAGAAAAAAGTTGACACCTACTGGGAGGAGATAGAAAATGGGTAAGAGTTACTTTCATCGGGGAGGTGAAATACCTCTACTCGGTTCTACTATCTCAGAACATTTTGCCATGGTTGCTTCAAAATTTCCTGATAATGAGGCTGTCATCTCCCGTCAACAGAACCGGCGTTTAAGTTACTCGGAATTCTCCAAAGAGATAGACAGGGTTGCCAAAGGGCTTTTGGCCGTTGGTTTTGGTCGTGAGGACCGTATCGGTATATGGTCTACAAATAATATCGAGTGGCTGCTGCTTCAGATGGCTACAGCCCGTATAGGTGCGGTTCTTGTTAATATCAACCCGGCCTATCGTATAAAAGAGCTCGCCTATGCACTTAAACGCTCTGAAGTACAGGGTCTATTTGTAATTCCCTCTTTTAGAAGCAGTAATTACATCGATATGCTTTTGGAGCTGATGCCTCAGCTAAATAGCTCTTCATCGGATGCTCTTGAGCTGAATGAAGAGTTTAAACATCTTCGCCGTCTGTTTATCTATGATCCTTCTGACCCTGAACATACCAAACGCCCTGCTTCAGGCTTTGGAACATGGCAGGATCTCCTGCAGGCATCGGAGAATATTTCACAAGAGAAACTAGAAGAGATCAGTGCTTCACTGGATATGGACGATCCTATCAACATAGAGTATACCTCTGGAACAACGGGGTTTCCAAAAGCGGTTGTTCTGACACACCACAATATCCTCAATAATGCATACTTCAGTGCAGATGCAATGGGTATAGACGAAACAGACCGCTTATGTGTTCCCGTCCCCTTTTACCACTGTTTTGGTATTGTGCTGGCCAATCTCCTCTGTTTTAGTGTCGGATCAACACTCGTCATTGCCTGTGAACATTTTGAACCTCTCGCTGTCCTTCAGGCAATTCATGAAGAGCGCTGTACTGCGATACATGGTGTCCCCACAATGTTCATTGCTCAGCTTGAACATCCACGCTTTAGTGAATTTGATCTCTCCAGC
>JBFEWI010000281.1:0-1674 GCA_041546475.1 Sulfurovum sp. | reverse complement strand
CATGTTGTAAACGAGCATGATACGTCCACCTTCTCGATAAAACCTAAGTGAGGTGAGCCCGGCATCACAGTATTCCTGGATCACGAGTCTTTTATTGTCCTCATACAACTCCACCCATCGATGAGGGATCCGTTGGTAAATCTCGTCACTGGATAGTTCTGCCGTCTGGTATGTTTCAGCAGGTACAGGGTAAATCCAACATAGCATAACTACCACTACACTGGTTCGAATTTTTCTGAATAAGGTCATAGAGATCCCTTTTATTTGCTAGTGACGTTTCTTTAGATAGACATGACAGATTCACACGGCATCCGTCCCACGGAAAAAGTAATGCGCGGAAGAAAAAGAAGAATAGATACGCAATATTTTGTCCACATAAGCGCCCCCTGTACTAACCTTGACAACTAAGCTATAGGACGGAAAAGGAGTGTTGCTGATTAGTCTCAATTTCGTTCGCGTTGTTATCCGCAATTTTCACAACGATGCTTCCAATCAAACTTGGGGATATTGATTCTTCGGTTTATGGTTTGATCCCAGTCCACTGAAAACCCAACCTTTTCCAGCTCTTCTTGCACCGCCAGACCTACTGTACTTTTGTCTGGGACATCACCCTCCACATGATCAAACGCAAGCATCAGGCCAGAGCCTGTTAGAGCTCGCTCAATATCCTGTCCATGATAGAAACAGTACCCAAAGAATGTTCCAGCAGGATAACTCTGTATTAGTTCATGTGCATCCTCATGGCCATCTGACATTGTGTAGCCAGCATCATGAAGACAAAGAACACCTCTCTTTTTTAAATTAGCAAATACGTCATTCAACCTGTCAAAATCTGTAATATTAGGCCAGTTTTCTTCTTCCCTTAGTTTTTTTGCAAATTCAAGATTAACCGCTTCTCGAAGCATTTCCTCATTTGCCTCTTCTTCCAGAATGTCCGTAACCATTGCTTGTATTTGTTCCGGTGAGTCAAAGCCACTCCATACACGGTTCTTTATGGATTCAAGTATATATTCATCAATCTCGTTCATTTGGTTTTCCGTAGCAAATAAACTCACATTAATACTTATAGATATACATACAGTGAATAGAAAATCTCTCATCACAGACATCGTTGCTTTAAAAGTCACATCAAAACGGAGTGTCCCTTGGACAGCTTGTTTATGTTCCTAACCTGCTATCTCGCCCTTCACTATGTTTTGGTAGTTCATCTTGCAGCTCCACCCAATTAGCCTTGAATGCGACATAAATATGGGCGTCCGGGCGTTTTTCGATGTCGCTGTCAAGGGTACCGAGTGAGAACTCCACCACAGCCTCATGCCCAACGGCTGCCTTAAATATCATGCTTGAGCCACATGTTGAACAAAACATTCTTGATGTCCCATTACTTGCCACATATGTTGAAAGGAGTTCCTCCCCTTGTAACCAACGAAAGTTCTCCTTTTTTGCTTCAGCAAATGTGGCAAACGCGGAGCCATGAAATTTACGACACATGGAACAATGGCAGTGCGCCATATGAGGCTCTATTTTTTTTACTTCATATTTAATTGAACCGCACAAGCATGAACCTTGGTACTGAATACTGTTGTTCTCACTCATAATATGGCGACTCCGTTCTGGATTGGCGCGGCTCGTTCCGCATGCAAAAACATAACGTTATATTAGCCGGCATACCGT
>JBFEWI010000061.1:0-8882 GCA_041546475.1 Sulfurovum sp. | reverse complement strand
GTATGCATAAGTAAAATCTGGGAAATACTTATCCCAATGTTTTGCTAGAATTGACTTTGCGTCATACTCTCTAATCGCCTTTTGAGCCATCGAGTTCTCCTTTAATTTAGTTCTTGATAGTCTAGCATTAGATAAATTTAACTTTCGTAAAAGTAATATAAACTATAAGTATAAAAAAAAATATTGTGTAGTATAGAAACAGTTTCTAAGGGTGTTGCGTAGTTGTTTGAGTGCAGGATGGTATGCCATAATATCTCAACTGATAACGTTCCCTTCCATGTGCCCCATCGTAACACTTGACACCCTGAGACCTTAACTTCTCTGCCAAAAGATACGGTCTGTATATTCGATCTGCAAAATGATGTTTAGGATCTTCCAAAACCAAATAGAGCACCTTATGTCCTATGATGAAAAGCACACTTACGGCCAGAAATGACATGACCACGATAAAACCTTGTTTATAGCGTTTCTGAAACTCTGGCAGACGTACACCTATGGAATGATTAAAAACATCCAGCATCAGCACGATAGCGATCATCACATAGGGTGCGAAATCCGTGATATAGACACGCTGCCTAATGGAGAGAAGTAGAGAAAACGCCAGTGCAACAAAAGAGATATACCAGATCAGTGTTTTTTCGCCTCTGAGTAAAATTCTATACATAGCAAAGAAGAAATAGAGAAAGAGTAAAGGTGAAAAAACCGTAGCATACAATCCGAATATCTCTACAAAGTGTCCGGAAGGTCTTCCACTTACCTCGATACCTTTAGCCAAATAGATAAAGGCCAAGAGAAAACTGAGCGAAAAAATGGCCAATGGTTTCTCTCTGTTCATCACTGCATAAAATAGAACGGCAATAAAGAAAATGATGGAGGCTTCATGAATGAAAAAAAGCGCAAGCATGATCGGGGGGAGTAAAAGATAATGACCCTTTTCATAAAGTAATACAAAAAGTAACACAAGCGGCAACACTATGATAGCGACATTCGCCAGGGTAGTTGCCGTGAGAATACCGGGTAACAGCATAAAGATCAATGTCGAGAGATAGACATCTTTACTTTTTTGAAAATGCTGTCGGCTCAGTGCATAAAAAAGTCCGATGGTCAGAAATCCAAAAAAGAGGAAGAACGCCCTTAAGCCTAAAAATCCTGCATCAAGGCTTTCACCCCACCTCATCAAATGTCCTACAATGTCATCTGAAGTATAGAGTATCTTCGCCTCGTGGGGACTGATAGGTGTGGTTGCGGCAAGGTAAAAAACAGCCACAGCATAAAAGAAGAATGCTAAAAAGAAATGCTGTTTTTTCATGCTGGGATCTTAGAGTTTTAAAAAGTTCTCTAACATTTCATGTCCATATTCACTCATAATAGACTCCGGATGGAACTGCACACCATAAATAGGTTTATCTTTGATCTGCAGTGACATGATCTCTCCATCATCTTTACTGTGTGACGTTGCGATGACACTATCTGGCAGCGTCTCTTTTTTCACCGTTAAAGAGTGATAACGTGTCGCCCTGAATTCATGCGGCAGATCTTTAAAAATAGGTGTCTCGGCATCCACAATGATCTGGGATGTTTTACCATGCATCATATTTTTGGCTCTGATCACATCTCCGCCAAATGCCTGTGCGATACTCTGATGGCCTAAACAGATACCAAAAATAGGCGTGGTGTCTGCAAATTCTCTGATCACATCCAGTGTCACGCCTGCATCATCAGGGGTGGAAGGGCCTGGTGAAAGAATGATCTTATCGGGGTGTAATGCTTTGATCTCATCAATGGTCATCTCATCATTACGTATGACCTTCAGGTCTGCTCCAAGCTCTCTACAATACTGTACTACATTGTAGGTAAAGCTGTCATAGTTGTCTATCATTAATACCATTTATTTCTTCCTGTTTAAATCGACAGACCAAAAGAATTCGATCCATCTGTCTGCTTCTTGTACATACCAATCTGGGGCTATTTTAGCAGTTTTCTTATAAAAAAGCGAAGCTGTTTTAAAGTTCACAGTCGGATACACCTTATGCAACACGTTCAACACTTCTATCAATGTGTCACCGCTATCTACGATATCATCCACAATCAGTACGTTTTTAGCGCCGGATAACTCTGGGATATTAAACACTTTTACTTGCTCTAATTTGACAGTATCTTCATATCCGATCGTATTGATACTGTAGACTTCTCTAATATCGTAAGATTCACCAAGCAGATGACCTAGCGAGAGCCCTCCTCTGGCGATCGCGATGATCGTGTCAAACTTCCAGTCGATCTTTTGGGCCAAAGATCTTGTATCCACTACAAAATCTTCATAGGGGTAGTAACGCTTTTCCATACTAATAGGCTTTGAGCTCATGATAAAGGCTGTCACGCTCTATGGGTTGAAAACCGGTGTTTTTGATCAGTGCCACAAAATCATTCAGATCCATCCCCTGACTGCTCTTTGCACCCGCTGCAGACTGGATGGACTCTTTTTCTATCGTACCATCCAGATCATCGCAACCGAACTCCTGAGCGATCAGTGCAAGATTGACCGATGCCGTGACCCAG
This sequence comes from Sulfurovum sp., assembly GCA_041546475.1. Lineage (GTDB taxonomy): Bacteria > Campylobacterota > Campylobacteria > Campylobacterales > Sulfurovaceae > Sulfurovum. The sequence goes on along the minus strand of JBFEWI010000061.1, from coordinate 6,326 downwards.
TAAGCTTTGATATGAGGAATATTATCCAGCATGATACGGCTGATGGCATAGGTTTTGAGTATCTCCTGTCCTGTAGGAAAGTCTGTCACTTTGAGAAAGTTGTTCTCTCTTTGATAGACCAATGGTATAAACGCATTGAATCCGCCTGTTTTGTCTTGCAGGTCACGCAGTCTTATCATGTGGTCTATACGGTGTGCACGTGTCTCCACATGTCCAAAAAGCATCGTAGCGTTGCTTTCTCTTCCTCTTTCATGCCATTTTTGGTGTATCTCTATCCACTGGTCTGACGTGACCTTTCCTTTACAGAGATATTCACGTACCTCTTCATCAAAGATCTCCGCCCCGCCGCCGGGCATAGAATCTACGCCGTTTTCGATCATCATCTCCAGCACTTCATCGTAGCTGTATCCATACTCTCTTGAGAGAAAATCTACTTCTGCAGCTGTCATGGCTTTCACATGCAGATCGGGAAATGCCTCTTTGATCTTTCTGAATGCTCCCATGTACCACTCTACACCGTCGTTGGGGTTATGTGCTGAAACGATATGCATCTCTTTTGCACCGTTTTGGACAGATTTTTTTACAATCTCCAGGATCTCTTCATGGGACATGGTGTATTGGTTGGGATTTTTTCTGCTTGCAGAGTAAGCGCAGAATTTACAGATATCTGCACAGACATTGGTAGGGTTTATATGCCGGTTTATGTTAAAGTAGCTTTTGTTGCCATATTTCTCTCTACGAATTTCATCGGCGAGTTCACCAAGCGTATAGAGATCCAAGTCATAAAGTGCTTCACCCTCTTCTTGGGTGAGTCTCTCTTTGTTGCGTACCTTTTGTATCAAATCCATTCTGAGAACATCCATAATTATTTTTGGGTATTATACCAATATAACATTATGGAGAGAATAATTGAATTCACTGGAAACCCAAATAGAAGAATTACTTTATAACAAAGCAGCAGATTTCGAGATCGCCAAAGTGCTTAAGAAGGATATAAAAACCTACTTTGATACACTGGAAGAGACTTTTGCAACTTCAGGGGGTAAAGATTTTCTCGTCAAGCATACGAAAAAGATAGACAGTATCTTAAAGATGATCTACAAGGTTGCTACCAGAGATATGTTCGGGGATTATCTTCCTATGAAAAACTCCATTCCGCTAGGGCTCGTCGCACTTGGGTCTTACGGAAGAGAACAACTCTGTGTGCATTCCGATATAGACCTTATGCTGGTCTATAAGGATATACCTGCTTATAACGTCAAAGAGATCATCGAAAAAATACTCTATATACTTTGGGATACAGGTTTGAAACTGGGACACAGGGTACACACGATCGATGAACTCTATGAAGTCTCTAAAACCGATATTACGATCAAAACAGCACTGATCGAATCGCGTATGATCGAAGGCTCCATTTTCATCTGGACAGAGACACAAAATGCGATCTCTCAAATCCGTCATGACAATATCAAAGAGTTCATAGAGCTCAAACTGGAAGAACGTGAACTGCAACACCGTAGATTTCCTCTTACCATGGAGCCGAACCTTAAAGATGGATCCGGCGGTTTTCGTGATGCGAACCTTGTTTTCTGGATAGGTAAGATACTCTTTAATGTGAATAATATTAAAAATCTTCCTGAGAGCGTGGTAGATGAAAAGGAGTATCGTAACTTCCGGATCGCCTTGGAATTTCTCTTCCGTGTACGTTCCGCTTTACATTTGATCACACACAAAAAAGAAGATCAGTTGCGACTTGAGCTTATCCCGGATATCGCTCAATTACTTGGATATAAAGAGGGTCAAAAAGGGCAAATGAAATGTGCCAAAAAAGTGACTGAAAGTTTAAAGATCATCAGACTTTACAGTACGATCTGGCTCAATATCCTCACCCATGAGTACATTACTGACGATCCTGAAAAAAACTACCTGTATCCCAAAAAAGGGAAGCAGAACTTTAATGCACTGCTTAAACAGCTCTCTGCACATGCAAAAAAACCTTTTTATGCCCACCCTACTTTTATACAAAAATTGATCAGTTCAGAAAAACCCGAACGTCCTGATGAAGCGCTTTATCAGACGATCAAGAGTATCTTCCACCAGCCACACAGTCACTCCATTCTCAAGGTACTCTCTTATGCAAGACTCCTGGGCTATACGATTCCTCCCACTAAAAAAGCGATCGATCTTCCCCAATTTGACGGATACCATCAATTTGCAGTGGACATGCACTCGATACGCTGTATGTACTATCTGGAGCATATCGAGGATCCTTTTATCAAAAAACTTTTTGATGCACTGAACGAGGAAGAGAAGGTCATGCTCAAAATTGTCACCTTTTTGCATGATGCAGGGAAAGGACGCGAGAGTGACCATCACGCTGTAGGGGCATCTCTCTTTAAAGTGTTTGCGGAGAAACTCCATTTGGATCCTGCACACATTGCGATGGGGGAGACACTGATCTTATATCATACCTTGATGAGCAAAGTGGCGCAACGTGAAGATATTTACAATGAAAAAACAGTGGTACATTTTGCCTCACACTTTCAAAGCAAAAAACTGTTGGACCTCATCTATATCCTGACCTATGCAGATATGAACGGTGTGGGAAAAGACATCTATAATTCATTTAATGCAAGACTGATCAGAATACTTTACGAGCAATCACTCGAGATCCTGGGTAATAAGACCATGCTGGATGAAGCAGCCAAACGACTCAAAAAAGAGAAAACACTCAAACGAAATGCAACGTTCAAATCATTTACCTCTATGGAACAGAAAAAAATATTACAGATCCCTTCTGATCTGCTCTTTTTACGGTATAGTCCACAAAAAATATTTTCTATCACCCAGAATGCGTTTCAAACAGAGGATTATACTTTCAAGATCAGTAATGTAAAGTACCTGACCATTGAGGTGACCCGTAGAAAACCATTTAATATCTCTTATCTTTTGGGAAAACTTTCAACACTAGGTGTGGTCCATATGGATATATGCAAACTTTTTGATGATCTTAAATATTTTAAAATTGATTTTGCCACCAAAGTGAATACTGAAGAGATGCCACGTATCAAAGAGATCCTTCATGACTCATTCGATGAGACAAAAAAGAGTACGCTGAGTGTACCTGTGATAAAAAAAGATGAACTCAAGATCGATTGCGAACACTCCAAAACCTATGCGGTGATGTACCTGAACTGTAAAGACCAAAAAGGTCTGCTTGCGTATATTATCAATCTCTTTGATGAGATGGGTATTGACATCGCTACGGCCAAAATTCATACGCTTAAAAGCAGGGTAAGAGACATGTTCCTCATCGAAAAGAATGGAAAGTTCTGTCATAATGTCGATATCATAATAGATAAACTTACAGGGAATCAATAAAATGTGCGGAATCGTTGGATATATAGGACCAAAAGAGAAAAAAGAGATCTTGCTTGAAGGCTTGCAGGAGCTTGAATACAGAGGATATGACTCTGCAGGTATCGCTGTCATTGAAGGGGATAAACTTTCTGAGTATAAAGCCATAGGTAAATTGGACAACTTGCGTGAAAAAACCAAAAAATATCAAAGTGAAGGTTTTGGTATCTCCATAGGCCATACCAGATGGGCTACCCATGGTAAACCGACAGAACTCAATGCCCATCCGCATTTAGGTGCCTACTCTTATGTGGTACATAATGGGATCATCGAAAATTACCAAGAGCTTAAAAATGAGCTGCAAAATGAAGGTGTAAAATTTCGGAGCCAGACAGATACAGAAACGATCGTACATCTCTTTGAAAAATATTATAATAGTTCCAATGAAGCCTTTACCGCTTTTGAAAAAACGATCAAAAGACTTGAAGGTGCCTATGCCACACTGCTCATCACCAAGGCAGCCCCTGATACTATTTTCTTTGCCAAGAACGGTTCTCCTATGCTGATAGGATTTGATGACGATGAGATCTATTTTGCTTCTTCTGATACCCCTGTGATAGGTAAAGCCAAAGAGGTCTATTATCTTGAAGATGGAGAGTATGGGTATGTCCAGGATGGCAAGGTGCATCTGTTTAACAATGAAGGCAGTACGAGTTTCACCACACAGGCACTGAGCGCCGACAAGATACTTGCCCAAAAGGACGGATACCGTTTCTTCATGGAGAAAGAGATTTATGAACAGAGCCGTGTGATGAGTGAAACGATGATGGGCCGTGTACTTGATGAAGCCATTACTTTTGATGAACTCGAGGCAAACCTCTTCGAAGGGATCTCGGCGATCAAGATCTGTGCCTGCGGTACCAGCTACCACTCTGCACTGGCGTCAGCCTATCTCTTTGAACGTATCGCAAAGGTAAGGTGTGATGTAGAGATCGCTTCGGAGTTCAGATATAAAGAGCCTCTACTGACAAAAGACACACTTTTTATTACCATCTCTCAAAGCGGTGAGACTGCAGATACACTCGAAGCACTTAAAATGGCAAAACGTGCAGGACTGAAGAGTCTGAGTGTCTGTAATGTAGATAACTCATCCATCGTTCGTGAAAGTGATGCTGCCATCCTCACAAGGGCCGGTATAGAAAAAGGGGTGGCAAGTACCAAAGCGTTCGCCACACAGACCATGGTACTTTGGATGCTGGCACTTTATACAGGTCAGAAAAAAGGCACCGTTTCAAAAGAGATACTCAAGAGTGAGATCACTGCTATGCTGCAGACCCCAAAAGCATTGATCGTTACCGATGCCCTGCATGCCAAACTCACTAGACTCTCAAAGCGCTACTTGCATGGACATGGTTTCTTCTTCATAGGACGAGACATTTTCTACCCGCTTGCGCTTGAGGGTGCTCTCAAACTCAAAGAGATAAGCTATATGCATGCAGAGGGGTACCCTGCAGGTGAGATGAAGCACGGGCCTATCGCACTGGCTGACAGTGAACTTTTCACCATTGCACTGATGCCAAAAACCGTGCACTATGAGAAGATCAAATCCAATGTAGAGGAATTGAGTGCCAGAGATGCGACGATATGTGCCATCTCTCCGGAGCCTTTTGATCTCGCGGATGACTTCATACAAACAACCTATGATGCGCATCCGATGTTAGAATTTTTTGAAATGATGGTGGTGACACAACTGCTTGCACTTGAAATTTCGGTCAGACTCGGAAATGATGTAGATATGCCTAGAAACCTTGCCAAATCTGTAACAGTGGAGTAGATAACCTATGCTGATAGAGTATGATGAGATACCACAGGTCGATATGGACTTTATGAACGAAGTCCACAAAGAAGATATCGATATCATCAACACTATTTTTGAACAAATACTTGCCTACGACGGAAGTGAAAAGAGCGCTGCCGCTATAGATGATCTCTATACTCAATGGATAGATCATACCGTAGATCATTTTCACAATGAAGAGATAAAGATGCAAGAGATGCATTTCCCTCCCTATCTTGCACATAAAGGAGAACATGACAGGGCACTTCAGGAAATGCGCGATCTGTTTTCCCATTGGCAGCAGCATAGGGATATCAAGGTACTTAAGATCTATTTTATAGAGACCTTACCTGCCTGGCTACACAATCATATCTTAACGATGGATACCGTAACTGCCCGGTTTTTTGCTACAGGTCAGTCACCCTGCGGTGGAGGCGTCTGCTAACCTGATCTTTGACGCTCTAAATTCTCAAACCACTCTATACATAAAGCTTTATAAATGATCTTATACGCCTTAAGCTTTTCATCATGAACTTCGTTTTCTTCTGTGAAATAACATCGTAAAAAATAGGCTTCATTTTCCCTATCAAGATTAAATTCAACACAGACCGATGCCAGATCAAAATACCTGTCGTTGATCGCTGCATCTTCCCAGTCGATCAATTGGATCGTTTCTGCAAAGAGTACATTACGGGGATTGAGGTCATTGTGACACAATACATAGTCAGACGGAAAACACTCTAGGGTTACGAAAGCATCCTGTACTGCTTTTGATGGTCTCTTAAAAAGTGGCTCTAACAATAAAGGGTCTCTTTCTATTTTTAAACTATGGACTTTTTTCAAGGCTTCTGCAAACTGATGCAGATCACTTTTTTCTAAACTGTCTTTATGTCTACCCTCTACATATGCTAATACAGCCAAGGCATTCTTTTCATCCAAAAGTAAAGGCTCAGATGCTACACCTTTTTCAAATGCCAATTTTTGTACTTCGAATTCAAATTTTCTGTCTACATCTGTTCGGATGAACTTGCGTAAAATATATTTTTTTTCTTCGCTGTGGATCACATAGTTCTTATTATTATACCCCTGATCTTCAACCAACTTAAATTCTGTGATGCTCTCCTCTGCAAAT
>JBFEWI010000053.1:0-9501 GCA_041546475.1 Sulfurovum sp. | reverse complement strand
GATGAGATCCACACTATAGACATCCTCGACTGTAATGCAGGAGATCATGGCTATCCTTTTGCGACCAATTTCAACCCTGAGATCAATCTTCGTGAAGTCTCTGCAAAGGGACGCTACTGGGAGAATGGTTCATGGATAGAGACAGAACCGATGGAGATCATGCAAGTGTGGGATTATCCAGAAGTGGGACCAAAAGACAGTTACCTGCTTTACCATGAAGAGATGGAATCTTTGGTCAAACATATCAAAGGTCTAAAACGTATCCGATTTTTCATGACATTCGGACAGAGTTACCTCACACATATGAAGTGTCTGGAAAATGTAGGGATGTTGGGGATCAAAGAGGTCGAACACAAAGGCATGAAGATCATTCCAATGGAATTCCTTTCTACCCTGCTCCCTGACCCTGCGAGCCTGGGACCGCGTACCAAAGGTAAAACGAACATCGGTATCTTTGCCAAGGGTATCAAAGATGGTAAAGAGAGAACCATCTACATTTATCAAGTGAGTGATCATGAAGAGTGTTATGCAGAAGTGATGAGCCAGGGTGTAAGCTACACGACGGGTGTACCTGCCATGATCGGAGCAAAACTGATGCTTGAAGGCAAGTGGGAAGGCAAAGGTGTCTTTAACCTCGAACAGCTTGACCCTGATCCTTTTATGGAGGAGCTGAACAAACAAGGATTGCCGTGGAAGGTCATGGAACTTGGAGCGGATGAGACAAGGATCGTAGAGTAAATAATGGATTTTTTACTCAAAAAGTTGATCTCTATGTTTTTAATGCCCCTTCCCTTTGGGGTGTTTTTCATCGTTCTGGCTTTAGTCTTACTATACAGACACAAAATGAAGCCGGCGAAATTCCTACTTGCACTGAGTATTGTATGGCTCTTTCTCTTTTCCTATCCACCGGTTGCCAACACGCTTTTATACACACTTGAGTCAAACACTCCTACGCTTCACGATGCACCTAAGAATATCAGATATATCTATGTACTAGGTGGAGGACACCATACGGATGAAAGTCTGCCCATTACCTCTCAGGTCGTTGAAGCCTCAGTGGTTCGCTTAACAGAAGGTATACGCCTTTACCATCAACTACATGAAGAAGCCACTATCATTGTTTCAGGGTATCGTGGATCATTTGACCCTAATACCCATGCTCTCATGCAAAAAAAATTGGCTCTGGCCTTAGGTGTAAAAAAAGAGAAGCTCATACTGCGTCATGAACCAAGAGATACAGAAGAGGAAGCCATAGCAGCAAAAGCATTACTGAAGGATAAACCGTTTATCTTGGTCACCTCAGCATCCCATATGAAAAGAGCAATGCTCTTTTTCAAACATGAGGGATTACATCCTGTCCCCGCACCAACAAACCATTTGGCAAGTACACAGTATTTAGACTATACAAAATTCTTTTCCTCTGATGCACTTGAAAAATCCCGTATCGTATTTCATGAAGTACTTGGTCTCATCTGGCAAAAGATAAAAGGGATCTAATGCAAATACCATCTACAAATTTTTCGGGCTTTCCCAAAGAAGGACTTACCTTCCTCAGTAACATCATCATCAACAATTCCAAAGAGTGGCTTGATGACCATAAAGAGGAGTATGAGAAGTACATCGTTGCACCCAACAAAGCATATGTGGAAGAGATGGGTGAACATCTGCAGATACTGGTGCCTCACATTCATGCCATACCTAAAATAAACAAGTCTCTCTTTCGTATCTATCGTGATGCCAGATTTCACAGGCTTGACCCGATCAAGGAACGTATAGGTATCATATTTTGGCAGGGTGCGACACATCGAATGCAAAGCAGTTCTTTTTACATGCATTATGACCCTTTCGAGGTCTTTGTCGCTGCAGGCATACGGAATTTTAAACCGCCTTTGCTTGCCATATATAGAGAATACATCAAAAACGATGCAAAGAGAGAAAGTTTGCATCACATCCTGGAAGCACTCAAAAGAAAAGGATATACGGTACCAGAACCCCAGTTCAAACGTTATCCTGCAGGTCTAGATAAAGAAGATACCTATGCCTACCTCTACCTCTACGGTGCGATGTATGCTTATATGACCTTCCCTCCTGATGCAACCTTTCACTCCGAAGCGATCATAGAGAGGAATTTCAAGATCTATGAAGATATGCTTGACCTGCACCAATGGGTCTATGAACTGACTTGTGTTGAAGAGAGCGTACCAGAAGAACTTTACTGAAAACAGACCTCTGTATGTCTAAAAAAACCACACAATAGTTTAAAGTGTAGAGTGACACTTGACACTTTAAATAATTTATACTATACTACTCTCATTCCAACCAAAGGATCAGTCATGTCCCTCAAGATGAAAGACCTTTCTCTCCAAACGAATGAGAGTAAATCGACCATACTTTATTATCTGAAAGAGGGTTTACTTCCCCAACCTTCTAAACCTAAACCAAATGTACATCTCTATGATGAAAGTTGTATACAGATCATCAAGTTCATAAAATACTTGCAACATAACTTCTCATACACTATAGCCGAGATAAAAAACCTGTTTAAAGAGAACCATTTTGACTTTGATGGAAGTTTTGAGATGATGGTGCGTTCTTTAGAATTGATATCCGGAGGGAAAGAGAATCAATGGTATTCCAAACAGGATTTTTTAAAACTTGTCACAATGGATGAAAAAAGACTCAAAGCCTATCAGAAAAGAGGTTACCTGTTTGAACGGGCTAAAGGTTTCTCATCCAAAGAGATAGAGATAGCTGAGATCCTAGAGAGAGCAAGTGATCTGGGTCTTGACTTTGAGCTTCTCGATGCATATGTAGAGCATGCCAAGATTCTTGCCAAAAAAGAAAATGAGATAGGTGCTACCCTACTCAAAGAAGATCAAGAGTCACACAATACACGTTATGAACTCCTTTTTGATCTGATACTGACACTGAAACCCTACATTTTTAACATGCATACCGTTCAAACACATAAAAATAATATCACAAAGGCAAGTAAATGAAATCACTCTTTAAAATAGCCGGATTTACACCCTATATTCTGATCGTACTGCTCAATGCTATGACAGACTTGGGACACAAGATCATCTTACAGAACACCATTTTCAAGGCGTATGAAGGTCCGGAACTCATCATTCTGACCGCCATAGTCAATGCTTTGATACTTCTGCCTTTTATCTTTCTTTTCTCACCGGCAGGGTTTATCGCTGACAAATACCCTAAAACAATGGTCATAGAGTATGCAGCAATGGCAGCGATAGGTATCACTACACTGATACTCCTCTCATATTATATGGGGTGGTTCTGGATAGCATTTATCTTGACGTTTATCCTGGCGGCACAAAGTGCCATCTATTCCCCGGCAAAGTATGGACTCATCAAAGAGATGACAGGGAATGAAAAGCTGGCTGAGGCAAATGCAGTCGTACAGGCTGTCACTATCTCTTCTATATTGGCAGGAGCAGTGATCTATTCTATTTTCTTTGAAAGTTTACTTGATGATGCCACTATCATCCCTTCGGAGATACTCAGATACATTGCACCCGTAGGCTACTTGCTTATAGGTGCCAGTACCGCAGAGTATCTCTTGGCCAGACGTCTGGTACGAAAATTCAAAGCTGTCGATATCGATGAGAGTATGACCTTTGAACCAAAAGAGTATAAAAATCTCTCTTATTTAAAAAGCAATCTATTACTCTTAAAACAAAAACAAACCATCTGGTTAAGTATTATCGGTCTGTCTATTCTTTGGGGTGTTTCACAAGTGGTCTTAGCTATATTCGGAGAATATCTAAAAAGCACACTGGGTATCACCAATACGATCATTGCACAAAGTTTATTGGCACTTGCGGGTATCGGTATGATACTGGGTTCGATGTTTGCAGGACGTGTGAGTAAGAATTTTATAGAGACAGGCATCATACCTCTTGGGAGTCTTGGTGTGGCACTTGCCCTCTATATGATCCCGTCTCTCACTTCTTTATGGGCATTGGGTACAGCACTTTTATCTTTTGGGTTCTTTTCAGGTCTCTTTATTGTGCCGCTTAATGCCATGATCCAGTTCACATCACCTCATAATATCCTGGGTAAAGTGCTTGCGGGCAATAACTTTATGCAGAATGTGAGTATGTTTCTTTTTCTCATTTTAACTGCCGTTTTTGGATACTTTCAATTCTCTGCGATAGGACTCTTTTACATCATCTCCACGATCGCTTTCTTGGGTATGGTCTATACGTTTGTCAAGTTACCGCAGTCACTCATCCGTTATATGGTCCGTATGCTGATAAGTTTTAAATACACGCTACATGTTGATGGTCTTAACCATATCAAAGCAGATAAAGGCATACTTCTTTTGGGTAACCACATATCATTTCTGGACTGGGCTGTCTTACAGATGGCATACCCAAAACAAATACGTTTTGTTATGGAGAGATCTTACTATGAAAAGTGGTATCTCAAACCGTTTTTGGACTTCTTTGGGGTGATACCCATCTCCAGCAGGGGAAGTAAAAGTGCGCTTGTTAAAGTGACGGAAGCACTGAACCGTGGTGAAACGGTAGCACTTTTTCCAGAAGGGCATATCTCGCGTAACGGACACCTGGGTACATTTCAAAGAGGGTTCGAAATGGCAACGAAAGAGGTAGAAGATGCGGTGATCGTACCTTTTTACCTGAGAGGGCTTTGGGAAGACAACTTCTCTTACGCATCCAAAAAGATGAAGCGCAACAAAAGTAGAGATATCTCTGTGAGTTTTGCAGAGGCGATAGATATCCACTCTACTGCTTCAGAGGTAAAAAAATCCGTATTTGATCTCTCTGTTCAAAGCTGGAAGCATTATGCAGAGTCTCTGCCTTCATTACAAAAAGCATGGATACACGCTGCTAAAAATGTCGGTTCAAAACTCTGCATGGCTGACTCAACAGGTCTGGAACTCAGTGGAGATAGATTCATTACAGCTACGCTTATGATAGCAGCTTCACTGAAGCCACAACTCAAAGGTACGCAAAACATAGGAGTACTTCTCCCAACCTCTGTAGGGGGTTCCATGGGAAATATGGCACTGCTTACGCTGGGCAAGACGATCGTAAACCTCAATTACTCGGCAGGGGAAGAGAGCCTGCTTCATGCACTCAAGATCGCCGATATCACAAAGATCGTAGCGTCAAAACAGTTTATCACTAAGCTTAAAGCGAAAGGTTTTGATATGACAAATGTACTGAAAAACGTAGAAGTCATCTATCTTGAAGAGATCAAAGAGCGTATGAGCAAAACAAAAGGACTCTTCACACTGATGATGGTGAAGGCACTTCCAGCCTCATTACTCAGCCTGGTATGGATTAAAGAGAGCAACAAAGATGACACTGCAGCTATACTCTTCTCCAGTGGTAGCGAAGGTACACCCAAAGGTATAGAGTTAAGCCATCAAAATATGATGGGGAACATCAAGCAGACCACGACCCTGCTCAACCCCACAGATGAAGATGTGATGTTAGGGACACTTCCTATCTTCCACTCTTTTGGTTTAACAGTCACTACGCTCCTGCCTCTTATAGAAGGTATCCCTGTTGCGTCCCATCCAGACCCTACGGATGGCTTTGGCATAGGAAAAATGGCGGCAAAATATGAAGCGACCATCTTGTTGGCAACGGCGACATTCCTTAGACTCTACACAAGGAACCGTAAGCTTACGCCACTGATGTTAAAAGATATACGTATGGTGGTTGCAGGTGCAGAGAAACTGCCTAATGAGATACGTGATGAATTTAAGAAGAAGTTCGGACTTGACATCTATGAAGGGTACGGTGCGACAGAGACCACACCGGTAGCTTCGGTCAATATGCCTGATGTCCTCATGACAGACTCATGGAAACCGCAGATCGGTCAAAAGATAGGTACGGTCGGTCTGCCACTGCCCGGTTCTGCATTCCGTATCGTAGATCCTGAGAGTTTTGACACACTGGCAACCGGTGAAGAGGGCATGATACTCATCGGAGGTACACAGATCATGAAAGGCTATATCGGTGACCCTGAAAAAACAGCTTCGGTCATCAAAGAGATAGACGGTATACGCTGGTATGTCACGGGGGATAAAGGTCGTTTGGATGAAGACGGTTTCCTCACCATCGTTGACCGCTACAGCCGTTTTGCAAAAGTAGCCGGAGAGATGGTAAGTCTCGGACTTGTCGAAGGTGAGATCACTAAGGTACTGGGAGGAAATGACCAGATAGCCATCGCCGCCCTGCCTGATGTAAAAAAAGGTGAGAAGCTTGTGCTTTTGCTTGAAGGAGAGATGGAGTTAGATGCATTGAAAGAGAAGATCAAAGGCATTGAAATGAACCCTCTTTTCGTACCATCAGAGTACTTCAAAGTGGAAGAGTTACCAAAACTTGGTACAGGGAAGGCTGATTTTAAGGGCGCTAAGAGATTGGCGAAGGAGCTTTGTGATGGAAAATAATGAAGAAATAAAATATGCTGGATTTTGGGTACGGGTTTTAGCTTTTGTTATAGATGGATTCATCATATCTATACCTTTAAGTATCGTCAATAAAATATTCGGAGAAGCCAGTACAATCTCTCTCATCTTAGGTCTATTCATATGGTGGTTCTATACTTCCAAGATGCTTTCATCATCTTGGAGGGGGACTGTCGGAAAAAAAGTTTTAGGATTAGAAGTTTATAATATAGATCTTATGCCTTTAAGTTTCAAAGGTGCTTCCAAACGATTTGCATATTCTCTTATAACCTATACTATATTATTTTCTCCAAAATTCGTTGCACTACTGTTTGTAGATATTTCTGAATTGCTAGGTTTTTTTGTATCCTTTATGGTTGTGATCCCAATTGTCATGATGGTATTTAACAACAAACGACAAGTGCTTCATGATCTTCTTGCCAAAACCGTAGTTATTGATAGAGAGTACATAAAGCAGAATCAGAAAAAACATAAAGAAACAGAAGAACAAATTAAGCCGACAAAAAAAATAGGTGTTATCGGCATTATAAGAGGTATAGGTATCCTAATTCTTATAGTAGTTGTAGGGTATCAAGTCTATCTATTTAGTGTATTTGCTTTTGTCTATGGTTCTATCTATAAACATAATCAAAAAAAGTATGATAACTCTTTTCATATAACCTACAAAACCAACGACTTCAACGACAGCAGAATTATTTATTACAACAAAGAACTAGAAAGGTACAGTAAAGAATTTATAGAAGCCGACAGTATGTATGAGATATTTGCGGCTGATGTGAAAAAAGATTTGGCACTTAACTGTTTGGAGTCTTTTATAAAAGAGCATAATGAAACAGCGTGGATTGATATGGGAAGTAACTTTAGAAAAAATGCGAGAAACAAATATGCCAATACAGAAGAGAAGATCAAAAAAGCCAAAAAAAATGAAGACTATATGGGAAAACATTTTTATGATTATGATTTAAACGATGTAAATCATATAGAGGATGAGATCGCTGATGTATGGAGTACAAGTAGAAATGAAGATACCTGTCAAGTACAGCTGTCTACTGAAAAAATGTATGAGATGTTTATTTTTAAATACATCCAAAATCGAGAAGAAGCATTGGCATATGATAAACGAGAACATGAACATGCAAAACCAACAGGAACATTAAATAAGTCTTTTTATAAAAAAAGTATGAATACAACATCTGAATGGTTGAATATCCTTTATAGAAAACATCCAGGTTATATGCATAAACAAAAAAGAGACAGACAAACTCAAATAGAAAATTTTTTTGATAAGGCAAGTGGAAAAATAAAAATGAAAGATAAATATGACTGCAAAAAAGTCATCAATAAAGAGATTAGTTTTAATGTAGTTAATGATAAGAATCAAACACCTCTTATTGTAGCTATTCTATCAAATAATTTAGATATGGCAGAATGTTTACTAGGAATAAACCACAAATATAAAGGACATATTTCTAATATCTCACATCAAGATAAATTTGGTAAAACAGCATTTGACTATTATAAGGAGTTAGCCAATAAAGAAAGAAGTGTAACAACTACTCTCCAAGGTATGATGATTTTTGGAGAATTAACAAAATTAAATGGACAATAAAGGATAAAAGATGCAAATGCTTACAGTTATCATAGCAATAGGTCTTAGCTTAATTATTTTAGAACGTATCTTCCCAGACAGAGTTTTACCTTTGGTCAAAGGTTGGTGGTCCAGGGTGATAGTGATCAACATTATGCAGTTTGGGATCGTTATTTTGGGTATGGTAACGTGGGATGTATGGTTCAAGACACATCAAACCTATGTCATAGAGGGCTATCCAGATTTTATCTTGGGATTTATGGCGTATTTGGTCATTACTTTTGTGTTTTACTGGTGGCACAGGGTACGTCACGACTCTTATCTGCTATGGCTACTGTTTCATCAGCTTCACCATAGTGCATCCAGGTTGGAGACGATCACCTCTTTTTATAAACATCCCCTTGAGATCATGCTGAACTCTTTACTGATGGGAAGCATCTCCTACTTGCTCTTAGGGCTTAATGTGGAGGCAGTGGCATGGACGATACTCTACAGTTCCATAGGAGAATACGTTTACCATATGAACATCAGGACCCCTCACTGGGTAGGGTACATTTTCCAACGTCCTGAAATGCATAAGATACACCATAAAGAGGGGGTACACTATAACAATTTTTCAGACCTTCCTTTGTGGGATATGGTATTTGGTACCTATGAGAATCCCAAAGAAAGAGAAGAGGATGCATGTGGTTTTTGTGATACAAAAGAGAGAGAATTTACCAATATACTGAGATTTAAAAATGTAAATAACCCTTACAAGAAAGGCAGAAAATGAAACTGAAAATACTCTCTTTCTTACTTGTAGGTATAGGGCTACTGCAGTCTTTAGGACACATCACAGGTAATAAAACCATCAAGAACCTGGGACTCATCACAGTCGCTTCACCCCTGCCCATTGTCTTTACCCAGCAAAAAGGTTTCTTGGAAACATTTGCACTGGATTTTACTTTGGTGTATGAAAAGGACAACAAAGAGGAAAGTATCAAGATCACCCCTGAACTCTATGCACAACTGGATAAACCCTATAACTATAGAAATGTCCTTGGAGCAGCCATCTCTTACGGGCCTGTACTTCCCAAAGAACTTGTCGGTTCAGTGTTGGACTATGCGTTCATAAGCCCCGGGGTACTCTCAGAAACCTTTCATTTGGGTGAGATAAGAAATGCCTCTTTGGAGCTTCACAGTAAAACAAAAAATGAAAACAAAACCTACGTTTTACCCATAGGAGAAGAGAATGACAGATAGATCTTCAAACCTTTACTATCCTGCGTATCAGTTTGCTATGTTCAGGATCATTTTCGGGTTTTACCTGCTCATCCATTTTCTCTATCTCATACCTGTTTCCGGAGAGATATGGAGCCATTCAGGGTTGATATCGGATGTCAGGTTCAACCTTACCTATGGAGCATTTCCAAGTATTCTCTATCGGTTTGATAGTACAATG
>JBFEWI010000209.1:0-2835 GCA_041546475.1 Sulfurovum sp. | reverse complement strand
TATGGAGTTGTCTATCTGAACATTGCGTATATGGATGTTGAGTATCTTTTCACGTGCCTTGACATCGGGTAGCGAGAGTGTGATCTTACGGTCAAACCTTCCAGGTCTGAGCAATGCATAATCCAGAACGTCAGGGCGGTTTGTCGCTGCGATGACCACGACCTGCTCTTCCGACTCAAAACCGTCCATCTCGGCCAATATTTGATTAAGGGTCTGTTCTTTCTCATCATGACCGCCACCTACGCCTGCGCCCCTTGCACGCCCGACAGAATCAATTTCATCGATAAAAATGATCGAAGGGGCTTCCTGTTTGGCTTTGTTGAAAAGATCACGCACCCTTGATGCCCCTACTCCTACAAACATCTCGACAAACTCGGAACCGCTGATGGAAAAGAAAGGTACCTCTGCCTCACCTGCTACGGCCTTTGCCAGAAGGGTCTTCCCCGTTCCCGGTGCACCCATCAGCAAAATACCTCTAGGAATTTTGGCACCGATTCTTTCATACTTCTCAGGATTTTTAAGAAAATCCACCACTTCATAGAGTTCGATCTTTGCATTTTCTACACCGGCTACATCATCAAACGTTATAGAGACTTTATGTTTCTCATATTTTTTGGCCGTGGATTTCATAAAATCAAAGACACCTCCACCCATACCGCCTAACTGTTCTTTCATACGTCGTGAACTGTAAATGATAAATCCTAAAAAGATGAAAAGCGGCAACAACATAAAAAAAGTAAGCCAAAAACTCGACTCTTTCTGTGACTTGACATGCATCTCAACCTGGTTTTTCTCCAGCAGTGCTAAAAAATCTTTATCTTCGAAAGGTGGCAGTGTTGTCTTTGCATAAGAAGGTTTTCTGCCTAGATCACCTTTTAAGGTTGCGACAACCTGATCTCCATCGATCCGTATCTCTTTGATACTGTTTTCTGCAATTTTCTTTTTAAATTCATCATAAGAGAGTGTTTGACTCTGTTCCTTCAACGACATATAATTATACAGTTGAAAGCCCAGCATGATCATGATCAGTATTACCCATATATTGGTAAAAGGATTGAATTTAGGTACATCTGTGGGTTCTTTTTCCATCTCTACTCCCATTAGAAAATAATCTACTCTACACTTATTGTACCAAAATTATAGAGTCTCATATTGTACCGATCACAGGTATCATATTGATAATTCACACTTATTGGCTATAATACGAAAATAATCACTATGAAAGAAGTTATTCATGCCCTTTTAATGCATGAAAAAGGACCCCCTTATGAGCAAACTAGACCTTAGAGAAGCAAAGCGTTTTTTACCCACCACCAGAGAAGAGATGGATGCACTGGGATGGAAACAGTGTGATGTGATACTGATCTCCGGAGATGCCTATATAGACTCTCCTTTTATCGGTGTGGCTACTGTCGGACGCATGCTTGAAAAACTTGGTTATAAAGTCGGTATCATTGGACAGCCTGATGTCAAAAGTGACAAAGATATCAAGCGTTTAGGTGAACCGAGACTCTACTGGGGTGTGAGTGGCGGGAGTATCGACTCTATGGTCGCGAACTATACAGCCACAAAGAAGTTCAGAAATTCCGATGACTATACACCCGGTGGAAAAAACACCAAACGCCCGGACCGCGCAGTACTGGTCTACACCAATCTCATACGTCAAAACTTTAAAAATACGGTACCTATCGTATTGGGTGGGATAGAAGCTTCTCTTAGACGTGTCACCCATTATGACTACTGGAGCAACAAGCTGAGAAAACCTATACTCTTTGACTCCAAGGCAGATATGCTCATCTACGGTATGGGTGAACAGGCCATTCGTGAGCTTACATATGCTTTAGATCAAGGGAAGGAGTGGAGAGATATACGAGGTGTCTGTTACATCAACAAAGAACCTGTTGAGCATTACCATCAGCTTCCTTCACACCAGGAGTGTCTGGATGACAAAGAGAAGTACATAGACCTTTTTGATCTTTTTTATGACAACAATGATCCCATCGCTGCCAAAGGTCTTTGCCAGAAAGTAGACACACGCTACTCCATACAGAATCCGCCGTGCGACTATCTGAGTGAACCTGAGATGGATGAAGTCTCTGCCCTTCCGTTCACAAGGGAACTCCACCCCTACCACCGTCCGGAAGGAAAGGTCAAGTGTCTGGAGACGATCAAGTTCTCCATTATGACACACCAGGGATGCTGGGGCGAGTGTAACTTCTGTGCCATCGGTGTACACCAGGGACGTACCATCCGTACTCGTTCTGAGCAGTCCATCGTGAAAGAAGCCAACCAGTTCAAAGAGTACAAAGATTTCAAAGGGATCATTTCAGATCTTGGTGGTCCAACGGCAAATATGTACGGTTATGAGTGTAATAAAAAACTTAAACTCGGAACCTGTGACCATCAGCGATGTGTCGACTCTAGACATTTGTGTTCTTCGATGAAGCCGGACCATACCCGTGTCATAGGTATGATGAAACAGGTACGTAACATAGAGGGTATCAAAAAAGCATTTGTGGCTTCAGGTATACGTTATGATCTGATCAATGAAGATAAACGTAAGGGGTATTCCTACCTGAAAGAGCTGGTAGAACACCATATCTCAGGCCAGATGAAAGTCGCACCCGAACATACCCAGCAGCATGTGCTTGATCTCATGGGGAAACCTGGAAAACAGACACTCATAGATTTTAAAAGACTCTATGACAAACTCAATAAAGATATGGGTAAAAAGCAGTACCTTACCTACTATCTTATCGCAGCGCATCCGGGTTGTGAAGAGAAAGATATGCATGAGCTGAAACGTTTTACAACACAAGAGCTAAAAATGAACCC
>JBFEWI010000250.1:0-1992 GCA_041546475.1 Sulfurovum sp. | reverse complement strand
GACAAAATCGGCATACGCAAAGATCTTTTTCCCAAGCTCTGAGGAAACCTGTTCATCATTCGGTACGACCTGTGCCGAAAAAAGACCATTAAACTCTGCTCCGTAGTAAAGAACAGGTTGACCTATATAGAGCTGGGTTTCATCCACCTGTAAAAGATTCTTACTCATCGTATGCAGGGCTTCTTGACCAAAATCTTTTGCCATCTCATAGGCAAAAAGTTTAATGTTGTTGCGTGTACTTGAGCCTTCCTGCAATTTGGGATTGACAATACGCAGATCCCATTCCAATGCAACGGCTTTTCTGTAATGATCTTCATAATACTCTAACGGATGCCCTACCTGCAATGGTGTCGTAACCGCCATCCAGCGTCTGTCCACATCTGCCCATTTACCTATGAGTTCATCGGTTTTCGTATGGGTAAAAGCGATTTTGAGCGCCTTAAAATAGGCGATCCATTCTACTTTTTGATCAAAAACCTCATCTTCATGTTGGCTCAAAAGTGCAATGAGCTGTTCAAGTGCTGTAGTCACTTGTGCCACCTCTTCAGGAAAAGCTTCCGCATAGGCAATGCTTTTATACCCTGCATCCTCTTTTTTAAGTACTGAGTAAGATCTGTCTCCTACAGATCCGCTCTCGTCTCTATCCAGTAGAGACTCATTCTGAAGCATCTCAAAGACTTTTGCATCATCACCGTGAAACATTTCACTGAGCTCGAGGTTCACAGAGTAAAGAATATGGTCTGTCCAGTGACTTTGCCACACGCTCATTGCAAGACCAACATGATGCACACCCAACATCAAAGAACGGTAGAAAGGGGTAAGAAGCTGCTTCTCCTCCACCCATGCGATGAAGTTTTCATGCCGAGTGATATGCATCGTACTCGTAAAACCGTATGCCAACTCTTTTTTGACCCTGATCTCATCTTCAGAACATCCATGTTTTTCCAATACCTGTTCCAGGGCATCTTCACGAAGATTAACGATACGTGTCAGTGCAGCCATCGTAGAATCAGCATCTCTCGGTATATCGATGAGAGTCAAAAAAGCATCCACGATCTCGTTAGCTTTATCATGTCCCTTATCTAAAAGTTCATAGTAGGCATTAAGACTTGCCTGTCTGCTTTGTAGTTCGTCATAAATGACCTGCAGATCTTCCATAAATTGTTTTTTCATGCTTTACCCTTTAACATTTGTATGATCGGTTGCGCCAACTTCAGTGCCTGTGCTCTGTGTGATATTGATTTTTTCACCTCATCCTCCAACTCACCCAGCGTCTTGTCATATCCTGCAGGAATGAAGATGGGATCATACCCAAATCCTTTCTCTCCTCTGGCTTCATCTATCACATCACCATGCATCCAGCCATGCACCACATACTCTCCAAACTTGGAGACGATAGCGATGGCTGCGGTATAATATGCCGGTGTGGACTTGACACCTTTTGCTTTCAGCGTCTCTATAAGTTTATAGAGGTTCTCTTTATCTGTTGCACCTTCCCCTGCATAACGTGCGGAGTAGATACCCGGTGCCCCGTCAAGTATAGGCAGAGAGATACCGCTGTCATCTGATATCACCAGGTACTCTTCGCCCAGTTTTTCATAGATCGCACGTGCTTTTATCAGTGCATTGGCCGCAAATGTATCACCGTCTTCTACGATATCAAATTCACCCAAAAGTTCAGAAAAAGCAACCACTTCATCTTCACACATCTGTTTGAATTCACGCAGTTTTCCTTTGTTCCCAGTCGCTAAAACGATACGCATTTGAATCTCCTTTGCAAAGCGTGAAACCTTGTGAACATTCCTTCCACTCCGGCTTCCTCATTTTCGAGAGATGAGAGATCTTCACCTTTATCATCTACTCTTAAATATTTCGTTATATAATGAGAGAAATTTTATCTAAATAGAGGTATCACTATGATTAAACAGATCATGCCGCTCAGTCTCATTGTGGGATTGAGGTTTTTTGGACTCTTTATCGTTCTTCCTGTTC
>JBFEWI010000266.1:0-1829 GCA_041546475.1 Sulfurovum sp. | reverse complement strand
TCACTGCTTGCTTTTGCCTTTTCAGATACTTCAAGGAGTTTTGCCTGAAGTGCCTCTACCTTCTCTTTGGATGCATTAATTTCATTGGCCTGTTGGACTTTATCTGTTTCAAGTCTCTTTTCAAGTTCTGCTTTTTGTGCCTTAAGAAATGCATACTCTTTTTGGTATGCATTTTCAAGTTCCCCTGCCTGGATAGTTGTCGAAAGTGATACAAATGTTATAAGCGCAAAAAATAGTTTAGTCATAGATAATGCTTTCATTAATTCGCTCCTCTGAGTAGTAGTGCATTTGGCAGCGTAAAGTATCCTGTACGGATCTGTTTTTGCAGTGCATCAAAAAGGTCAATGATCTGGTCACGCTGTGTACTATCTTCTGCTACTACATAGCTGTACTTATTGCCATCTTGTTTCACATACCCGACTCTGTCATCCGGTGTTGCGAAGAACATCATCACTGAACCCACTTTGGCGATCTTGGCTATAGTAGCTTTTCCGTCAAGTGTGATCTCCTGTTTGAACTGTCCGATCTCTTTGGTCAAACGTAATGCATCATCATAACTTGCCCATGTCAATGCAAGTGCTTTCTCCTGTGAAATGTTTCCATTGTCAAGATCCTCTTTGATCTGATGAAGTCCGGCTATTCTCTCTTCTACTTTGAAAGGAATCCCTGCTTTGATCTCTTTTTCAAGTGCATCAAGTGCATCATTGACAACAGGCTTAAGATCTATTGTCGCACTTCCCATCACTTCTAGCTTTTTTTGCGTTTTTTCAATATTTTGTTGCGTGAGTTTTAAAGCAGTTTCTTGTCTGTTTATCTGCGCTTCATTATCAGAGGTTTGAAGTGCATAAGACTTCATTTGCGCCCTGTATGCCTCTTTATTATCATCGATTTGCGTATAAAGTGCTTCTACTTGTGATCTGAGCTCTATGATCGATTGAACCATATTCTCATTATCTGTAGCATAAAGCATCGTACCTGAAATAGCCAGAGCTGTTTGTAAAGAGATCAGCCTTCTGAGTGTGCCCATTTTATTTCCTTATTAAAAATTAAAAATCTGTATTGATTTTAGTGTGCGCAATATTTCCAAAAATGTATAACAAAGTGGAAACATCACATGTACTTGATTTGTAATGAAACAGACAGAGCAAACCCTGTCTGGGAGGAATACCTTAGAGGTAATTTATTGTATTACTCATATTGCCATCGAATATTGCTCTGATCTCATCAGCGCCGTCTGTAGTAGGATCCGTTTGGTCTTCGAAATCACCTGATACTGTATTGATCACAACGTTTCCAAAATCGATATTGGCTAGATCAGGTATTTTCGCTGAATAGATGGCCGCACCGTCTATACTGTTATAATTGATCGTTCCATTGTAGAATTTACCTCCAACACCTGCTTTCTTGAAGTAGATGCCCCCTTCAAACTCACCGACACCAGCAGCATAACTATTATGATTAATCGTAAATCCATCAAGTGTCAATACAGTACCTGTACCTGACATTTCTATACCTGCATATCCCATAGTAGCATTGATAACAAGGTTTTTCACCGTACCTTGATACATACTATCAACATCCAGATGGTCATCTGTACAGTGGGCGATCGTTACATTGGTCAGGTTAACCGTACCACCCCAGATCTCTATACCATCATCATTGGAGTAATCCACTGTAATCTCCTCAACCACTGTACCTGAACCCACACCTACCATGGAAAGACCATTCGTTTCTTGACTCAGTCCGGTTTCTGTTGCAGAGTTAAGGATCTTTACATGTCTTAAAATACCTGAACTGTCATCTGCCACACCTGTACCTGCCGTGTAATT
>JBFEWI010000288.1:0-1512 GCA_041546475.1 Sulfurovum sp. | reverse complement strand
TATTTATAATTCTAATCCCTGTCGTTAATTCTAATGAAATAAACTTTGAATTTCATGAATAGATGCAAGGGAAGCCAAATTTGCTCTTCAACTTATTTAGCGGACTCTTTGAATATAATGATAAAAATAAAATGTAAAGAAAAAATGATGCAGGATAAAGTATTTAACAAGCCTATAGAAAAAAAATTTGAATTTGATGAAGCAGTTGCGTCTGTTTTCGATGATATGTTAAGCCGTTCGGTACCTTTTTATGATGGGGTACGCAAGTTGATCATCTCTTTGATACTTGCAGAACAAAAAGAGGGGAAAAAAGTACTTGATCTTGGCTCTTCCACCGCAAAGTTCTTACTAGACCTGCACAGTAAAATGGATGTCAACATGCAACTCAAAGGTTTGGATAACTCTCAAGCGATGCTGGACAGGGCAGAGCAAAAATGCCAGGCTTTCGGTGCCAACATAGAATTGGAACTGGCAGATATGTTGAGCTATGACTATCAGCAAGAAGATATCATTGTCGCAAATTATACCTTGCAATTTATCCGTCCTATGCAGCGTATAGAGCTTGTAAAGAGGCTGTATAACGGGTTAAAGGATGAGGGTATGTTCATTTTTTCCGAGAAAGTGGTCTTTGAAGATAAGAAGCTTGACAAGGAGCTCATAGATATCTATTATGCGTATAAAAAAGGGCAGGGATACAGTGATTATGAGATCGCACAAAAGCGCGAAGCGTTGGAAAATGTACTGATCCCTTTTACAATCCAAGAGAATATACAGATGTGCAGGGATGCTGGATTTAAGAGCGTTGAAACGATATTTCAATGGGCAAATTTCGTGACATTTGTTGTGAAAAAGTAAATCTTATCCTTATCATTAAGTAAAGTTATTCACTCCTATTTCACGCCTGTGAATAACTTGATTCCTTCTTTTCATTTTTTTTAGCTATAATCATCCAATTTATTTTTAAGGATATACTATGAGTTGGACACCGAGCAGTTGGAGAGATTTTCCCATAAAGCAACAACCAACATACCAAGACCAAGAACTTCTTAAAAAAGTAGAAGCTGAATTAAGTTCTTATCCACCGCTTATTTTTGCAGGAGAAGCACGAGAGCTTAAAGAGAAACTTGCCAAAGCAGGACGCGGGGAAGCCTTTTTACTCCAAGGTGGAGATTGTGCGGAGAGCTTTTCAGATTTTAATGCGAAAAATATTAAAAACCTTTTTAGACTGATGCTTCAAATGAATATGGTTCTGATGTACGGTACCGGTAAACCGGTGGTAAAAGTAGGGCGTATCGCCGGACAGTTCGCAAAACCGAGATCGTCTGATTTTGAGGAGATCGATGGTGTGAAATTACCAAGTTACCGTGGAGATATTATCAACAGTATCGAGTTTACTGAAGCGGCAAGAGTCCCGAACCCTAAAAACATGCTCAAAGCCTATAACCAGTCTGCAGCCACACTGAATCTTGTGCGTGCTTTTGCAAGAGGCGGTTTGGCAGATCTTACCAAAGT
>JBFEWI010000347.1:0-1029 GCA_041546475.1 Sulfurovum sp. | reverse complement strand
TCAATATGGATGTAGAGGACCTGCATTTTGCTGTACTGGACAGGGACCAAACACCCCAGAGTCGCTCTTATATTCAGAATCTTTCAGGATCACGTTACTTTGAAGAACAAACTGAGATCAGATCATCTTATGAGCTTGATCAAAGAATGCGTAATGGAGAAATCTCTCTTGCACTTGAAATCCCGCCTGGATTCGGACGGGAGCTAAAACGAGGAAAACCTGTTGAGATCGGGGTATGGATTGATGGGACAATGCCGTTTCGGGCCGAGACGATTCGAGGGTATGTCAGAGGTATGCACTATGATTACCTGATCCAGAAGGCAAAAGTGCAATTGGAGTCTCCTCCAGTACTCTCAGCAGTCAATATCGAGATGCGCTATCGCTATAATCAGGACTTTAAAAGTATCTATGCGATGGTACCGGCAGTCATCCCTCTACTCTTAGTGTTTATTCCTTCTATATTGATGGCATTGAGTGTTGTCAGGGAAAAAGAGCTTGGGTCTATTACAAACTTCTATGCTACACCAGTAACACGGTTAGAGTTTTTACTGGGGAAACAGTTGCCCTATATTGTTATCAGTATGATCGGATATTTGGGTTTGGTTGTTTTTGCTACTACTCTTTTTGGGGTACCGCTCAAAGGAAGTTTATGGACATTGAGTCTTGGTGCAGTGCTTTTTGTGACAGCAACTACAGGATTGGGGCTTCTGATGTCCTCATTTGCCAAAACACAGATTGCAGCTTTGGCTGCAACGGCTATCTTGACTTTATTGCCGACAGTCAGTTTTTCAGGGCTTAATGAACCGGTTAGCTCCTTGGAAGGTGCTGGAGCAGTGATGGGCAATATCTTCCCGGCAACCTATTTTATCAATATAAGCCGAGGTCTTTTCAGCAAAGCGCTTGAGTTTAGAGATCTTAGTTATGATTTTTCTGCACTTGCAGCTATTGTTGTAGTAGTTACACTACTCAGTATTACAGCACTGAAAAAACAGGAGGCTTAAATGGAAAAAAGTCTTCTGAACATCTATC
>JBFEWI010000265.1:0-1835 GCA_041546475.1 Sulfurovum sp. | reverse complement strand
GGTACCGGCAATGACACCGATGATGATACCCACAAAGACACCCATATTGACCTCTTTGTCTATGCTGAGGTAGACGGCTTTGGCGATGAGTACACCTATCGCACCTGAAAGTGCTGCGGCACCATCATTGTTCTTGGCCAATCCATAGGCGATACCTATACCAAAAAGAAGATCTAGCTGGGAAAAGATCGCATCTCCGGCACTCTTCATGATCAGGGCGACCTGGCCATCGAAAATGTCGCCAAAGCCCAGGCGAAGCAAAAGTGCAGCCACAGGAAGCACTGCGATAGGGGTCATCAGTGCTTTTCCGATGCGTTGAAGTAAATTAAACATCTCTTATCTCCTCTTTTGTTTGGGCTATATATTTATGAACAACACTTAGCGTTTTTATGCCTAAGTTTATAAGTTTGGGTATTGCATCTTTATTTCCAGCCAGTTCCCCACAGATACTTACAGGTTTGGTTGCTTTATCAAGGATGGTCTCAATAGCATTAAATACTGCAGGAGAGAGTTCATCTGCTTTGAGTGTTGTGTGTGTTCTCTCTATGGCAAAAAGGTACTGTGTCAGGTCATTGGTACCGATGGAATAGAAGTCCACCACATCGTTGAAGGATTCCAGCAAGAAGAGTACGGAGGGTACTTCTATCATGATACCAAAGCGAAGATTTGAAATGTCAAGTTGGTATTTTTCAGCGACATTTTGGGCAAAAGATTTTGTTTGTATAAACTCTTCTACAGAGCTGACCATAGGGAACATGATCTTTATAGGTTTGTCCTGCGCAGCTAGAAAAATGGCATACAACTGCTCTTCCAAAAGGGCAGGGTGTGTTTGAAAAAGGCGGACACCGCGTATACCTAAAAAAGGGTTCTCTTCTGAGGGTATTTGTATATAGGGCAGGTTTTTGTCTCCACCTACATCAAGTGTACGAACAGTAATATCATCAAAGAGTTCAAAGATCTCTTGATAGGCATTTTTCTGTGTTTCCAAAGAGGGTTTGACATCCTTAAATAAAAACTCGGAACGTAAAAGGCCTATACCCTCAGCACCCTCTTCTTTGGCTGTTTTCGCAGTTTTTATATCTGTAACATTGGCAAAGACCTTGATCTGCCTGCCTTTTTGTGTGATTGCAGGTTCAAAACGTTTGGTGGAATTAAGCTCTTTTTGTACTTTATCTTCGTATAAACGTTTTCTTGCCTTTTGCAGATCAGTAGCACTTGGGTTTTGAACAATTACACCAGCATGGGTATCAAGTATGATCCTCTCATTTTCAGTAAGGCTTTGGGTGTCAGCAACAAGAGAAGGAATGCCTGCGGCACGAAGCAGAATGGCTGTATGGGAGTTTATAGAAATTTCTTTTAAGATCACACCCTTTACCTGTGTCTGCTGAAGTTGGTCGATCTCGCTGGGAAGCAGATCATTACACAAAAGAATAAAAGGTCTATCTGGAAAAGTGACTTTGACCTCTAGTCCCAAATGTTTTTTTACACGTTGAAGTATGTCTTGGTAATCACTCCTTTTGGCATCAAGTTTTGTGCCTAAAAGTTTTTTTGATGCTTCTTCAATGTGCTGCTCCAACTCTGCTAAAGTTTGGCTTTCCTTCCCTAAAGATGACAAAAGCTCCTTTTGTGCAAGGTAGATAGTGGCATTTTCATCCTCTTCTTTGCTGTGATAGAGTGTTTCCAGCTCTTCTATACTTTCAGAGAGCGCAGTACTAAAATCCATTTCATTTTGATGCTGTATCTCTGTCGTACGGTAAGTGTAGGCAGGTTCAATGGCAATACCCTTAGAGATGATCTCTCCTTCTATCACAGTACCTTCGTAACTGTAAGTGGTT
>JBFEWI010000194.1:0-3193 GCA_041546475.1 Sulfurovum sp. | reverse complement strand
TTCGTTTGATGAAAATAATGTGACCATCTCTCCTCTTTGGATCAATGATCAGTTAAAGGTAGAAGGCACATATGACCTCAAAACCAGAAAAGGTAGGATCAATGCAGATGCTGAAAAGTTGCATATTGAACATGAGATCGTTGATCTGGACAGTAACATAGATATCAAAACGGTGCTGGATGGGAACAAAACATCGGTCAATGGTGTGATCATTCTTTTGGGCGGTCATATACACTATGATCTGGGTCAAAAAACCTATGCATCGGATAGTGATATTATCATCGTTCAAGATATCAAAGAGAAAGAAGCCTCTCCATTTATGGATGGACTCAGTGCCTCGGTACAGATAAAGACAATAAAACCACTGATCTATAAACAAGGCAATGTAGATATCGAAGCTGCAGTGGACCTGAGTGTTTATAAGGCAGAAGAATCAGAGTTAATGGTCTTAGGTTCAGTAGAGATACTGAAAGGGGGAAGCTACACTTTCGAGGGCAAGAAGTTTATTTTGGATAAGAGTTATATCTATTTTACTGGCAATCCAAACAAGCCTTTGCTTGAAGCAAGTGTACACTATAAGTCACTGAATCATCTTATTACGATTATGATCACCGGTTCAGCCGATGCACCCAATATCAATTTCGCCTCCAAACCTTCACTGACCAGAGAACAGATACTGTCGATCATTTTATTTGATTCAGAAGCGGGTGCGGGTACGAACAGTGGAGAAGATATGATGAAAATGATGGGAGGGGCTATGGCAAAGTCAGCCCTTGCAGATCTGGGCGTACAGTTAGACTATCTTGTACTGGGTGAAGGTAAGAGTGTAGAGGTAGGCAAAAAGTTGACCGATAAGATTACGATCATTTACGTGAATGATGAGGTTTCGAGTGTCAAACTCAAATATGAACACGGGAAACGTACGCAGAGTGTGATAGGTGTGAGTGAAGTATCACAGTCCTATGACATACTCTATAAAAAAGATTTTTAAACCGCTTGGTCTATGATAGTCTCTGTTTAAAATCCTCATATCCGAAGTTACGTACCACTTCTACGGTGCCATCAAGTTTTTGAATGGCAATGGAGGGAAGCTTCACACCGTTAAAGGTTGTGGCTTTGACCATGGTATAGTGCATTTGGTCTTCAAAGATGACTTTATCCCCTATCTTAAGCGGTGCATCAAAGCTGTAGTCTCCCATAATATCTCCGGCCAGACAGGTATTTCCTGCCAGACGATAGGTGTGTGCCTTTTCTCCGGCCTCTCCTGAATTACGTACATCAGCACGGTAAGGCATGATGATCGTATCAGGCATATGTGCTTCGGCAGAAGAGTCCAGGATCGCTATATCCATACCATTGTGTACGATGTCAAGTACGGTTGTGATCAGTGGCCCGGTCTGCCACCCTATGGCTTCACCAGGTTCAAGATAGACCTCGACATCATATCTCTTCTTAAAGTCCCTGATAAGCCCGATAAGCTTCTGTGTATCATAGCCCTCACGAGTGATATGATGCCCTCCGCCAAAGTTTATCCATTTCATTTTCGGTATATATGCCGAAAATTTTTCTTCAAAGTTTTTGAGTACGTTTTCAAGGGCATCACTCCCTTGCTCGCACAGTGCATGAAAATGCAAACCATCACACTCCCCTAAAATGGCATCATCCATATTCTGTACGGTTGTTCCGAGTCTGGAGTAGAGTCCGCAGGGATTGTAGATCTCTTTGGGTGACTCTGAATACTCCGGATTCACACGCAGTCCCAATGAGAGTTTCGGATTGCTCTTTTTGGCCTGCGAAGCAAACCGACGGAACTGTGCAGGTGAATTGAATACCAGATGGTGTGATATACTGGCTATTTCATCGATCTCTTCTTCTTTAAAGGCAGGAGAGTAGGTATGTACCTCTTTCGAAAATGTTTCATCTGCAAGCTTCGCTTCATGCAGTCCACTGGCACAGCATCCGTCAAGATACGGTTTGATCAGCGGAAAACTTTTCCACAAAGCATACCCTTTGAGTGCAAGCAGCACTTTCGCGCCGCTCTGTTTTTTGACCTCTGAGATCACGTTAAGGTTTTTAAGCAGTTTCTCTTCTTCGAGAAGCCAACAAGGAGATGGTAAAGTATAGTCTATAGTCTTCATGAGAAATTATAACAATAGAATCCAAAATATTTTGTTATAATGGAACAAATAATTTGTTGAGAATAGGAAGGAGAATGATTAGTATGGGTGCAAGGGAAAATGACAATCGTAGTGAAGGATTAAGGTTCAACGGTAAGGAGATCCAGCTTGCTGTGAAGATGTTAGATAAATTAGAAGCTACGATCGATATTATTTATTATTTGATGGAGAATGAGAACCAACAGGCTTTTGTACTCATGCTGTTGACGGCGAAAGATGTCGATCTCAGTACATTATTGGACCAAGAGAAGCGTGAAACCGATGTTTTATTTGAGATCGATAAAGAAGAGCCGCTCTATGTAATGCTCTGTCAAGATACGAAGGTCGATGGAGGATATCGGTTTGCAGAGAGATTGATCAGACAGATCCAGTTGGATGAGGGGTCGGATATCTATTGTACGGAACTGGAAGTAAGGGCAACACATTATACGCCGAAACAAGTGATACTTAAACTGCTTGAAACCTTTGTAAAAAGTAAACTGTCAAATCAGTCTAATGAAATTGTTTTCAGAAGCCTGCAATAATTAGTAGGTTTTAAGGGATATTACAGTAAAATCCCGTCCAACTATAACAACTGCAGGAATGCAGGTAAAAATTTATTAAGGATGATTCGGAATGAAAAGAACATACCAACCGCATAGCACACCAAGAAAAAGAACACACGGATTCAGAACAAGAATGAAAACTAAAAACGGTAGAAAAGTTATTTCTGCAAGAAGAGCTAAGGGTAGAAAAAGACTAGCTGTATAATACTTCCGGTATACAACCATCAGCTCTATAAAACATTTTACTAGGATCAAGACCAGTAAAGAGTTTAACAGCGTGTATAAACACGCAACAAAAACATGGCATACACCTTATTTTGTACTTTTCTTTAAAAGGAGTGACGAGTATAAAGTAGGTTTTGTTGCCTCTAAGAAAATTGGAAATGCAGTTCATCGAAACAGAGCAAAACGTTTGTTAAGAGCACATTTCATCGAAAATATAGACCTCTTATCTCAAGGTAGTTACGTATT
>JBFEWI010000042.1:0-10414 GCA_041546475.1 Sulfurovum sp. | reverse complement strand
TTTAAGAGGATAGGTATCATGACTCACACAAAGTGATTTGTGTAAGTCTATAGTGTTACAGTTGAGGACCTGCAGATGCAAAGTCAAATTCATCACCATTTCCATCATAACGGTGGAAATTCTCTTGGAACATACCAGCAAGTTTCGCTAACATGGCATCATACTCAGCTTTATCTTCCCATGTATTTCTTGGGTTAAGTACAGCAGTGTCTACACCTTCTAATGTTTTAGGAATAGCAAGATTAAATATATCAAGTGTTTCAAACTCTGTATCTAAGATTGCACCGCTCAAGATACCATCGATACATGCTCTCGTATTTTTAATACTCATACGCTTACCTGTACCGTAAGGACCACCTGTCCAACCCGTGTTTACCAAGTATACATTTACACCATGCTTATCTATCTTCTCACCAAGAAGTTTGGCATATACCGTTGGATGAAGTGGTAAAAATGCCTCACCGAAACATGCAGAGAATGTAGCTACAGGCTCAGTAATACCTCTCTCTGTTCCCGCCACTTTAGCAGTATATCCACTAAGGAAGTAGTACATTGCTTGCTCTTTAGTAAGTTTACTTACAGGAGGCAATACACCAAACGCATCTGCTGAAAGGAAGATAATATTATTTGGGTGACCAGCTTGTAGGTCTTTTTTATGGTTTTCAATATGCTCTATAGGATAAGATACACGTGTGTTCTCGGTTTTAGAACCATCTGTATAATCAACATTGCCATTTTCATCAGCAACCACATTTTCTAAAAGTGCATTTTTAACAATGGCACCATAGATCTCCGGTTCAGACTTCTCATCAAGGTTGATCACTTTTGCGTAACATCCACCTTCAAAGTTAAAGACGCCATGGTTATCCCAACCATGCTCATCATCACCAATAAGTGCTCTTTGAGGGTCAGTTGAAAGTGTTGTCTTACCTGTACCTGAAAGTCCGAAGAATAGACATACATCACCCTTTTCACCTACATTGGCAGAACAGTGCATAGAGAGTTTACCTTCAAGCGGTAACCAGTAATTCATCATAGAGAAGATACCTTTTTTCATCTCACCGCCATACCATGTACCGCCAATGATAGCCACATTATCTTCTACGTTAAATACTACAAAAACATCAGAGTTCAATCCGTGTTCTTTATACTTTTCATCTACTGCTTTACATGCATTATAGACTGTGAAGTCTGGTTCAAATCTTTCAAGTTCAGATTCAGTAGGACGAATGAACATATTTTTAACAAAGTGTGCCTGCCATGCCACTTCTGTAACAAAACGTACAGAACGCTTACTTGCTGCACTTGCTCCGGCATAGACATCTGTGACATAAATGTTCTTACCAGAAAGTTGAGTTAATGTAAGATCAAGAAGTTCTTCATAAATCTCTTTATCTATCTTAGCATTGACATCACCCCAAGCGATATGTTCGTTGGAAGGTGCTTGATCAACAAAATATTTATCTTTAGGACTACGTCCTGTGAAGATTCCTGTATCACACATTGCTGTACCTGATGATGAGATCTTACACTCTCCGCTGTTTACTTCGTGCGCTTGCAACTCGTCATAACTTAAATTGTAATAGACATCTTTAATATCTTTCAATCCTAGTTTATCAAGTCCGTTGGGCGTTTTAGTACTCATAAGTATCCTATTTCTTTCTTTTTATTTTAATTTAAAACGAAACATGTCCGTCTTTACTACGTTCACGCTGAGTTCTCTCTTCGGAAGAGTACTCAAACGGTACCGCTTTATGTTTATCATGCTAAAGCATACGTGAGTAAATAAAGAGTATTTCCTCACGTATACTTCCTCATGAGAGGAAGCATAATATCTGATGCTATTTTATTTAAAAATAGAGAGTAGTACACCAGCTGCTACGGCTGAACCGATCACACCGGCTACATTTGGACCCATAGCATGCATGAGCAGAATATTACCCGGTTTTTCTTCAGAACCAACTTTACTTACAACCCTTGCTGCCATCGGTACCGCAGAAACTCCTGCTGCACCGATCAGTGGGTTGATAGGTTCTTTGGAGAACTTGTTCATGAGTTTACCCATAAGTACACCCGCCGCTGTACCCGCAGCGAATGCAAGTAGACCGATGATCATAATACCCATCGTCTCAGCTACCAAGAATGAGTCTGAAGCCAGTTTAGAACCGACACCAAGACCAAGGAAAATAGTCACAATGTTAATGAGTGAATTTTGCATCTCATTTGAAAGTCTGTCAACCACGCCTGACTCTTTTGCAAAGTTACCCAATGCAAAAGATCCCATAAGCGGTGCAGCATCCGGTAAGATAAGTGCGATCATCATGATAACGATCAGAGGGAAAATAAGCTTTTCAAGTCTATTGACCTTTCTTGTTGTTTTCATAACGATCTGACGCTCTTCCTTATTCGTTAATGCTCTCATGATCGGAGGTTGGATCACTGGAACCAATGCCATGTATGAATAGGCTGCAACTGCAATCGCTCCAAGAAGTTCCGGTGCCAATGCTGATGCGATAAAGATCGATGTAGGACCATCCGCCCCACCAATAATACTGATCGCAGCAGATTGTTTAAGTGTAAAGTCTACCATTCCCGTGTACTGAGAAAGTGCAGCAGCACCGACCAATGAACCAAAGATACCGAACTGTGCAGCTCCACCGAGAAGTGCTGTTTTAGGGTTAGAAAGAAGCGGTCCGAAGTCTGTCATCGCTCCAACACCCATAAAGATCAACAGAGGGAAGAATTCGTTGGCAATACCCATATTGTAGATAATACCTAACATGCCGTGATCTCCTGTCATATTGGCAATAGGAATATTGGCTAAAAGTCCGCCGAAAGCGATAGGTAAAAGAAGAAGGGGTTCAAATCCTTTAGCAATGGCTAAATAGAAAAGTAGAAAAATGATGATAAACATGATAAGTTTACCCCAACTTTGGGCAAACAGACTCATCTCTTCACCATGACCATTCTTGACACCCTCTTCAGGGTTTACCATGGCATTGAGACCTGTAGTTTCAAAAAAGCTTACAAGAAGTTGCGTGATAGATTTGGGTTCATAGGCTTGTTCTTCTTGTGCAGGTGCAGCAGGTGCTTCATGCACACTGGCTTGCACTGTTGATGTGAGTGCTGTAAAAGCGAACATCATCGAGAGTAAAAGATGTTTGAGCTTCATACCTACTACTCCATTGTGGCTAGAAGTTGTCCGTCTGCGACGGCATCATTGACATTGACATTGATTGAGGCGATTTTCCCTGCTTGCGGTGCAGCGATATCGATTTCCATCTTCATAGCTTCAAGGATCATGATCACTTCCCCCTCAGCAACAGTGTCACCCGGGTTTTTCACGATCTTCCATACATTCCCTGGAGTCTGTGAGTGTATCTCTACACTTCCTGATGCACCCGGTACCAATGCCGGTGTTGAAGCTTCTGCTACCGCATTTACCTGTGCAGCTGGTGCTGCAGGTGCAATTTGGATATCTCCCTCACCCTCTGCTACTTGTACGCTATATTGTTTACCGTCTACTACTACTGTATAATTTCCTGCCATCTCTTTTTCTCCATTACAATTATTTTCTTGACCTTTTCTTACCATGAGAGGACTTTCACCCTTCAAGAACGCAATACCTTTTTCAGCACATGCACCTGCGATGAAGATGTTTTCATCTGAAGTTGGCAACCCTTCATCTTCAAGTACTTTTGTCCAGTGTGCGATAGATTTCGTTTCATCTCTATCTGCAATATCCAAAGGATTTTCTGTCGTTGGTTCTAGACCTAATTTATCTGATGCAAGTTTGATGATCTCTTCATCTGCCTGTACCGGTGTTTTACCAAAGTAACCAAGTACCATACGTCCATATCCTGGAGCGATCTGCTTCCATGGTCCGAACATGACGTTTGCATAGGCTTGCTGCCAATAGAATTGACTCACTGGTGTTACCGATGTACCGTAACCACCACGCTCTACAACCTCTTTCATTGCAGCGATCACTTGATCGAACTTTTCAAGATCTCCTGCATCTCTCATCATCTGTGTGTTTGCTGTCAATGCACCACCAGGCATAGGTGAGAATGGAATAAGCGGTGATACCTGTGTCGCTTCAGGCGGGATCATGTAGTCTGAAAGACACTCTTTAAGTCTCTCTTCATACTTAAGCACTTTATCAAGCTGTAGATCACCAAGATTATAATCTGTTCCTTTTGTTGCATGAAGCATTGTGAGGATATCTGGTTGGCTGGTACCACCACTTACCGGTGATGCTGCCATATCGATACCATTTGCCCCTGCATCGAGTGCTGCAAGATATGATGCTACAGAAACACCTGCAGTTTCATGCGTGTGAAGTCTTAAGTGTACACTCTCGCCAAGAAGCTTTCTCGCCATTGTGATCGTCTCATAGACCTTATGAGGGTTCGCTGTTCCAGATGCATCTTTGAAACATACGCTGTCAAAAGAGATACCCGAATCCAAGATATTTCTCAGTGTTTTTTCATAAAAAGCAACATCATGTGCACCTTTACACCCTGGAGGAAGGTCCATCATTGTTACCACGACTTCATGATCAAGACCATGTTTTTTGATCATTTCTGCAGAAAATGCAAGATTGTTCACATCATTCAGTGCATCAAAGTTACGTACGGTTGTCGTACCATGCTTTTTGAACATTTTTGCGAAGAGCTCTATCATTTCACGACTACCAGTATCAAGCATTACTGTGTTGATACCACGTGAAAGTACTTGAAGGTTAGCATCCGGTCCTACGATCTCTCTGAAACCGTCCATCATGTCAAATGCATTCTCCTGTAAGTAAAAGAAGAGTGACTGGAATCTTGCTCCTCCACCAAATTCAAAGTGATTAATACCTGCATTCTTCGCTGCCTCTACGGCAGGAAAGAAATCATCCATAAGTACACGACCGCCAAAGACAGACTGAAACCCGTCTCTAAAAGTTGTGTCCATTACATCAATATATTTTTTAGCCATTTACGATACCTTGTTTTTATGATTGTTTACGAAATTCTTTAATTGCTGCAACGATAGCTGCAACATGATGTGCTTCTTGCTCAGCTTCCTGTGCAGCATTGGTTGAAACAGGCGCTGCTTCAACTACTTTATCAGGGAAGTATTTACTGATAATTTTAGCTTGGAGCTTCATTACTTGAACCAGGATAACCAGGAAGACAAATACTATCAGCATTCCCAGCACCATAAATTTTAAGCCTTCGCTTACTAAATCAATTTCCATGTGATTAACCTCACTTTATAAGTTTACAGATTTTAAAATAGTTTTGCTTGTTATTAGGTAAAAAAAAAGAATTATCTTCTCTTTTTTCTACGATTGCTCTTTCGTGTAACTTTTTGTTCTGCTACATACTCTTGCATCATCTCATCTACCGTATTTTGATCAAAACCGATCTGGCTTCCTATGTTATGCTGTTCGTCTTCAATGATACGTGAGATGAGTTTTGTCAAGAGCGTCTCTTTATCCATTTCTCCCATGTAATCCAACAACGCTGCTGCATCATCATGCACGGGAATATTTCTAATCTGTTCAGATAGATATTCACAACTTGCATCATCAAGTCCTGAACCACCCTGGATCGTAGCCAAACGCATCTCTGCACCTACTTCTTTTTGGATACGCTGAAGCTCTTTAAACTCTTCAGGTGTTACCAAAGTAATCGCCTGACCGCTTCTTCCTGCACGTCCTGTACGACCGATACGGTGTACATAACTTTGCGGATCAAAAGGAATATGATAGTTAAAAACATGTGTTACATTTTTGACATCCAAACCACGTGCAGCGACATCTGTAGCCACCATGATCTTTGTTTCGCCTTTTCTATAAGCTTTAATGACCACTTCTCTGTCCATCTGTTCCAAGTCACCGTGTAAACCGTTGGCATTGAAGCCCAGTGCCTGCAAATGTTCTGTCAGCCTGTCCACTTCTCTTTTCATACGGCAGAAGATGATACATTTATTGGTCTTTTCTGTTTCCAGCAGTTTTACAATCGCTTCATCTCTTTGGTGCTCATGTATCATATAGTAACGTTGTTCTATGATATTATTGGTTGTTTCCTCATCTCCAACCACAGAAATATACTCCGGTTGATAGAGAATGTTACTTGCCAACTCTTTAATCGGTTCAGGCATCGTTGCAGAAAAGAGCAGTGTTTGTCTGTTTTGAGGAATATACTCAAAGATCTCTTTGATCTCTTCAAGGAACCCCATATCCAGCATTTCATCTGCTTCATCAAGTACAACGATCTCCGGATTCAACACATCGATCTTGCCTTTTCTGTATAGGTCTTTCAGTCTTCCCGGTGTTGCTACGACGATCTGTACACCTTTGTGTATCAGGGCTATCTGACGTCCATACCCTACGCCGCCATAGACGGTTAACGTCCTGATACCTGCAAAACGTCCTAAATGGTAGAGTTCATCGGC
Organism: Sulfurovum sp.; assembly: GCA_041546475.1. Classification (GTDB taxonomy): domain Bacteria; phylum Campylobacterota; class Campylobacteria; order Campylobacterales; family Sulfurovaceae; genus Sulfurovum. Next base: position 3,967 of record JBFEWI010000042.1, on the reverse strand, counting down.
TACCTGTGTTGCCAACTCTCTTGTAGGCGTGATGACCAGTGCTCTTTCTATCTCGCCTTTGGCAAGTTTATCCATAATAGGAAGACCGAACGCTGCTGTCTTTCCTGTACCCGTATGGGCCTGACCCACCATATCACTACCATTGGTGATGATAGGGATAGCCATCTCCTGGATGGGACTAGGCTCTTTAAAGCCTGCTATTTTCACACCTTTTGCCAGATCGGTATGAAAATCAAATTCATTAAATTTCATTATTTACCTTTAAAATATGAGGTATGCCTCATTCATGTCCAAAAGATCTTTTTTGAACTTAAGAGAACTTCCCGTAGGAGGTTCTATAAATTCAGAACTATTTTTACTTTAAATGAATATCAGTAAGATCACTCCAAAAAGTATTCTATAGATACCAAACGCCACAAATGTAAAACGTTGAATAAATGCCAGAAAAAGCTTGATCGTCAGATAAGCCACGATAAATGCAGTGATGAATCCTGCAACAAAGGCTCCCCAGTTGGCATCTGCAAAATCCTGATAGTGTTTCAGCAGGTCATACCCTGTTACCGCTGCCATCACAGGAATCGCAAGTAAAAAAGAGAACTCTGCAGATGCTTTTCTGTCCATACCTACCAGTAACCCGCCCACAATGGTAGCCCCTGCTCTGCTTGTACCCGGAATAAGTGAAAATATCTGGGCAATACCGACCCATAGAGCCTGGGAGTAACTGACCGCTTCCACATCTGAGATGTGCCACTCTTTTTCTTTATAGAAATACTCAAGAAGAAGAAAAACAAGTCCACCGATGATGAACATCCATGCCACAACCTCGACAGTAAACAGTGTTTTGATCTGATCTTTGAAGAGGTAGCCTACGATGGCCAAAGGCAAAAAAGCAACAAAAAGTTTTTGCCAAAGTGCTATTTTCTTGAAAGTGATCTTTTCTTTATAGATGAGCATGACAGCCATAATGGCAGCAAACTGGATGATGACCTCATACGCCTTTGTCAGTGCATCCTGGGATACACCCAGGAATTTGCTTGCGACAATCATATGCCCTGTAGATGAAATAGGCAGAAACTCTGTAAACCCTTCGATAATTCCTATGATTATCGCTTGAAAAATATCCAATGTATACCTTTTTTAAACCATGCTGGAAAAATAACTCTCGTCTTTTGCCAATAGTGCTTTGGGTGTACCACTATCAACCACTTCACCATCTTCCAACACATAAATGAACTCTGCACTCTTTATGGTACTGAGTCTGTGTGCGATGGTGATCACTGTCTTTTGGGACAAAAAGTCATGCAGTGCATCAAACAGTTTCATTTCTGTATGCACATCTAAAGCCGAGGTTGATTCATCAAAAATCACCACTTTAGGATCAGCCAGGATCATTCTTGCTATCGCCACTCTTTGTCGCTGCCCTCCACTGAGCTTGATACCGTCTTTTCCGACCAATGTATCAAGTCCCAGATCTAAACGTTCTATGACATCTGTAAGCTGTGCGATCTCAAGTGCTTTTTGCACTGCATCCGCACTGTATGCTTTGCCTAACGTTAGATTAAACAACATTGTATCATTAAAGAGTTTAGGATGTTGCAAGATAAGATGAATATTTTCCCGTATCGTGGAAAGTTTCAATGTTTTGTTGGATACACCGCCATAGATGATCTCCCCCTTATCCAATGGATAGAAACCGACAAGTATGTTAGAAAGTGTCGTCTTCCCTGACCCACTAGCACCGACTATAGCGACCTTTGAACCCTGTTTGATATGCATGTTGATGTTGGTTAATATTTTTTTGTTTTTCTGATAAGAGAAGGAAAGATCCTTCACCTCTATGTCCATGGCATGCTGGGAAGCAAAAGGCTCCTTCACCTCTTCTCTTTGCGGTTCCTGTTCCATCTCATAGATACTGTTGATACGTGCACACGCGGCCTTGGCAGTAGAGAGTGCATACTGAAAATTGATAATATCTTGTGTAGGTGTTACCATCACCCACAGGTATGAAAAAATAGCAAGCATCAACCCCACAGAGAGGTCAGAATATGCCACAGCCAGGATACTCACTGCCCTAAAGACCTCATAGCCGCTTAGGAACACTAAGTAGGAGTACTTCATAGCCGCTTCACTTTTATAGCCATATGCAATAGCGTGCTCCTTCAATTCTTTGGCCTTTACTTCACTCTTGTCAAAGAAGTATGCTTCCTTATTTGCCGCACGGATCTGATGAAAAAGCTCCAAGGTTTCATTCAATGCAGACTGAAAAAGTTCCACGGCTTTGTTTTCCTCTTTTTTGAGCTTACCGATATTCCGTGCCAGTTTGGCAGTAAAGAAGACCACTATGGGATTGGTGACCAGAATGAACAAAGCAAGCTGCCAATGGATCCACAAAAGTACTGCAGCAGAGAAAAGCAGTACAAAAGAGGCAATGATAAATTTAGAGATCGTACTGCTGACAAATCCGTCTATGGTTTCCACATCTGTTACCAGTTTGGAAGTTACTGCTCCCACACGCATCGTTTCATACTCTTTGAGTGAAACATTTTTAAGATGTTTCAGTAAGGACTTTCTCATTTTGTAAGTAATGTTTTTTGATATGATCGTAAAGATCCTGCTTTGCATAATACCAAGAAGTACACTGGAAACGCGAAGAAAAATGATAAGAGCTAAAACAAAGAGGACATACCCTTTGGTATCCGATGTAAAGAGATGTTCAGAGATCCAGGCGATGAAGCCATGGTCCTGTCCCAATAAAAGTTCATCCACCAGTATAGGGATAAAGAGCGGGATAATAACGACAAGCAGTGTAGAGAGTAGTGCAAGTAAATTCCCTAAAAGGACATCTATTTTGTAATCGAACAGTTGTCGCACAATCCCTTTGATACTACAACTGTTGTTTTGCATTAGATCGCGTCTACTATCTGGAGTATTTGTGTGAGGTCTTTCTCATCTACACAATGTGTCGCTGCCTCTTTCAGTACAGGTTTTGCACAAAATGCCACACGTGTATCTGCATGGGCGAACATACTGAGATCATTCGCTCCGTCACCTACGACAAGTGTATCTTCACGGCCTATACCAAGCAGTCCCTGCATACGGGTGATCATATCGCCTTTGGCATTACTGTACATCATCTCTCCGCCTACCTGCCCGGTCAGTACACCATTTTCAGCATGTAAAAAGTTTGAAAAGTCTGCATTCACCCCCAGTCTCTCGCATGCAGGTTTGGTGGCATTTCTGAAGCCGCCTGAGAAGCAGACCACCGTATAGCCTCTCTCTTTCAGCCCTGACACCACTTCTTGCGCACCGGGCATCATAGGAAGATCGTTACAGATACTGTTGACCTTCTCCTCTTCCAAACCTTCCAGCAGGGCCACCCTTGCCCTCAGGGACTTATAGAAATCCAGCTCGCCTGCCATTGCACGCTCAGTGATCGCTGCGACCTGCGCTTCAAGTCCGAGTGGTGCTGCAAGAAAATCAATGGTCTCGCCATCCATCAGTGTTGAATCAAAGTCAAATACGGCCAGTTTACTCATCATAATCCCTAATTAATATTTGTTAATATATTATGCTTTGGTCATTCTGTAATAACCCTCTATGCATTATTTAGGTAGAATTATAACTAATTAAACTATAACTATAAAGAGTATATACATGTTTGAAAAATTTTGCGACATTCTTTGTAACGATAAAAAGTTCATTACAGTAGAGATCAATCCTCCCCATGGAGCATCCATAGACGGGATCATTGCTGACATTAAAAAACACGATCTACAAAACAAAGTCACAGGTTTTTCATGTACAGACAATCCTTTGGCAAAACTCAAGATGTCAGGTGTGCTCTCTGCCATTAAAGTACAGCAGACATTTGGAAAGCCAGTCATTGCCACAATGAGTATGAGAGACAAGAACAAGCTCTCACTGCAGTCCACCCTTCTTGGTGCCAATGACTTCGACCTGCGCTGTA
>JBFEWI010000098.1:0-6467 GCA_041546475.1 Sulfurovum sp. | reverse complement strand
TGAGACAAGCAAGATGCAAAAAGATCTGATAAAAGCGGGGGTTCCAAACCGCTATATTACCATTGATCCTTTCGGGTTAAGAACCCTTGATTCTGTGGTAAGAGCTGAAGCGATTTTTGACCTAAAAGACTATATAATCGTCTCCCAGAAATTTCACCTTGAAAGAGCACTGTTCATCGCCAAATCCAAAGGACATAAAGCCATAGGTTTTATAGCAAAAGATATACCGGGTACAGCAGCTGCGTACAGGATGAAAACCAGAGAGTATTTTGCAAGGGCAAAAGCTTTTTTGGACGTGTATATCCTGCATACCATGCCCAAATATGACGGAAAAAAAGAGAAAGTAAACTATAGACAATGACAAACGAACAATACCACGAAAAGATCCAACTTCTTAAAAAATGGGCCCATGCCTACTATGTTGAGGATAATCCCATTGCCAGTGATGAAGAGTATGACAGGCTTTACCATGAAGTGTTGAACTATGAAACAGCAAATCCTGAAGGGGTGGCAGAAGATTCTCCTACAAAGCGTGTCGGAGGTGTCGTGCGCGGTGAGTTTTCCAAGGCGAAGCACATCAAACGTATGTGGAGTATGGAGGATGTCTTTAACCGCAATGAGGTTGCTGAGTGGTTGGAGCGTGTCGAAAAGAATATAGGCGAGTGCGAGTACTTCTGTGAACCGAAATTCGATGGGGCAAGTATGAACCTTCTCTATGAAGGCGGAAAGCTCGTACGGGCCATCACGAGAGGAGATGGTGTGATCGGTGAAGAGGTGACGGATAATGTGCGGACCATACGTTCTGTACCACTTACGATCGATTATGACGGACGTATTGAGATACGTGGTGAAGTGGTGATACGCAAGAGTGACTTTGAGAAGATCAATGCAGAGAGACTTGAGGTAGGAGAGAGTCTCTTTGCCAATCCGCGTAATGCTGCAGCTGGGAGTCTGAGACAGCTTGACAGTGCCATCACCGCTAAAAGAAGACTGGTCTTCTATCCATGGGGGCTTGGTGAGAACAGTCTGACACATAGAAAACTCTCCGAGAAAATGAACTATATCTATACCTTTGGCTTTTTGGAGCCACCGTTTGCTCAGGATTGCAAGGGTATCGAGGAGATAGAAGCCTTTTACCGTATGTTGATCGAGAAGCGTGATGAGATACCGATGATGATGGACGGGATGGTACTGAAGGTCGATGAGGTCGCCAAACAGGAGGAGCTTGGATATACAGTGAAGTTTCCTAAGTGGATGTGTGCCTATAAGTTCCCCGCAGTCGAGAAGGTTACCAAGATCAATGCGATCACGCTGCAGGTGGGACGTACAGGGGTGGTAACCCCGGTAGCAGAGATCGAGCCTGTGAACATTGAAGGTGCGATGGTCAGCCGTGCCACACTGCATAACTTTGATGAGATCGAGCGTAAGGATATCCATATCGGTGATGCTGTTATCATCATAAGAAGCGGGGATGTGATACCGAAGATCATCAAAGTCCTGGAAGACCGTAGGGACGGAAACGAAACACTTGTTACACGTCCTACGGTGTGCCCTACATGTAACAGTGAACTCCTCGATGAAGGCACATTGATAAAATGTCAGAACCTTCACTGTCCCGACCGTGTGATCAACTCAATTATCCATTTTGCGAGAAAGGGGTGTATGAATATCGACGGCTTGGGAAGCAAGATCGTTGAACTGCTGGTCAAAGAAGGGATCATCAAAGATATCCTTGATCTCTATTTCATCAAATATGAAGACCTTGAACACCTTGAAGGCTTTAAAGAGAAGAGGATCAACAATCTCATAGGGGCTATCCAGGCGACCAGAGGTATACCGCTCTATCGTCTTATCAATGCGATGGGTATCGAGCATATCGGAGAGGTAGCCAGCAAGGCTCTAGCATTGGAGTTTGGTCTGGGTATCGTGGATGCAGAATTTGATGCCGTAGTAGCCATAGACGGTATCGGTGAAGAGATGGCAAATTCACTGCTGGAATTTATGCGTGTCAACCATGATTTTGTTCTGAAACTTTTTGAAGTGATAGAGCCTACCGTAGAAGAGAAAGTCGAAGCAGAAGAGAACCCTTTTAAGAGCAAAACAGTGGTATTGACAGGGACCATGTCCGTCAGCCGAGGGGTCATCAAAGAGATGCTTGAAACACTGGGAGCCAAGGTGAGCGGTTCGGTCAGTAAAAAGACGGACTATGTGGTCTACGGTGAAGATGCAGGGTCCAAGTTGATCAAGGCTGAGAGTCTGGGAGTGAAAACATTAACAGAAGAAGAGATGAGGCAAATGCTGTGAGACTGGATAAATATTTGGTAGAAGAGGGTTATTTTGAAAGCCGTAACCGTGCAAATGATGCGATAAAGGCGGGGCTGGTTCTTATAGACGGGAAGAAGGCCAAGGCTTCAGCCAAAGTAGATGAGAACACTGTCGTAGAAGTGGAAGATACGAAATTTTACGTCAGTCGTGCAGCCCGAAAGCTGGAGAACTTTTTGGCTGAGCATCCTATGGACTTTAAAGGGAAAAAAGCGTTGGACATAGGCTCCAGTACGGGCGGCTTTGCACAGATCGTACTGGAAAACGGTGTGGCGAGCCTCGCCTGTGTAGATGTAGGCAAAGACCAGCTGCATATCTCCCTGCGCAGCAATGAAAAACTTTCTTTGTATGAAGAGACGGATATACGGGAATTTCAAAGTGATGGAGCATTTGAATTGATCACTTGTGATGTCTCGTTTATCTCTATCCTGCAGATCATGGATGATATAGATGGACTTAGCCAGAATGGCACAGATATCATTATACTCTACAAACCGCAGTTTGAAGTGGGTAAGGATGTCAAGCGCGACAGCAGAGGTGTCGTACAGGATCTTGATGCGATAGCCAGACGAAAAGAGGCGTTTGAAGCCCAGGCTGAAACGTTGGGATGGGAACTTTGTAACCAGGCACTCTCACAGGTACAGGGTAAAGAGGGGAACCAAGAGTATCTGTATCATTTTAGAAAGCAGGAGAAGTAGCATTGCATTTGCTTAATCAGATCAAGCGTATCGCTATAGGCTCATTTGACGGTATACATCTTGGACATCAGGCGCTGATAGATAAGGTGGATGCACTGGTGATCATAGAGAGAAACAGCGGTTACCTGACACCGGGATATAAACGGTCCCTCTTTACTTCCAAAGTCTGCTGCTTTTACCATTTTGACAAGATTAAATCATTGACACCTGAAGCATTTGTGCAGAGACTGGAAGCTGATTTCCCTTCACTTGAAACGATCGTCGTGGGATACGATTTTCATTTTGGTAAAAATAAAGCGGGGAATGCACAGATGATGAAAATCCTGACGGATAAACAGATATCCATCGTGGATCAGGTCACGCATGGGGAGATACCTGTACACTCACGTACCATCAAAGCGTATCTGCGAGAGGGAAAGATCGAACAGGCAAATCAATTGCTGGGGAGAACCTACCATATAGTGGGCAGTGTGGTACAGGGTCAGGGATTGGGTAGCAAAGAGTTGGTCCCTACGATCAATTTACATGTAAAAGAGTATCAGCTCCCATTTGAAGGTGTCTATGCAACACGTACATGGATCGATGGCCAGTGGCTGGATTCTGTAAGCTTTTTGGGACATCGTGTGACAACAGATGACTCCTATGCCGTGGAGACACATATCTTGGACCAAGAGATCGGCGAGGTCAACGGAGAGATGATGTTGGAATTTGTAGACTTTATCCGTATCAATCAAAAGTTTGAGAGTCTGGGTGCCCTGAGAGCACAAATTCTTGATGATATCAAGAGAGCAAAACAGAGATTATCATCACGAGAGGTCTAGAGGTTCGACTCATCCTCTCTTCTGCCAGAGGTTATGTAGAGTAGTGTACGTCTGCCTCACTGGTTTTTGTGTATTTTTTTAGACAGTATCGATCCGGATCTGCCTGAGAATACTCTATACGGTTTTTACCGCTGTTCTTTGCTTTGTACATCGCCGTATCAGCAGCTTTGATCAAGGCCTCCGGTGTCTCACCGTCATCCGGATAGATCGAAGCACCGATACTCATTCCTATGGAGATCGTATTTCCCTCGATAACACAAGGTGTTTGTGTGAGTGCATTGATCCTGCGTAAAATTTCGCTCAAATATTCAAAACTGTGTAACTCTTCAACAAGTATGACAAATTCATCCCCGCCGAAACGACACACGGTATCCTCTTTTCTTAAGATCCCTTGCAGCGAACTCCCTACTCTTTTGAGTATCTCATCACCTATGGTATGACCAAAGGTGTCGTTGATCGGTTTAAAATTGTCCAGGTCGCAGAAGATGAGACTGATACATTTATTGAACCTGTCTGCATGGTTGATCGCATGTTCCAGCCTATCGTCGAATAAAAGTCGATTGGAAAGACCTGTCAGTGGATCATGCGTAGCTAGGTAAGCCTGCTCATGTGCATCTTTTCGCTGATGCGTGACATCGGAAAAGATACCGATAAAATTTTCGATCTTACCCTGGGTATTTTTGATCGTATTGATACTGAGCCACTCAATATAGATCTCACCGTTTTTTTTACGGTTGGTGATCTCTCCCTGCCAGTATCCATTCAGAGACAATTGGTTCCATATTTTTTGGTAAAAGTGTTTATCGTGTTTCCCGGATTTGAGGATGTTGGGATCTTTGCCTATGACATTCTCCAATGAATAGCCTGTAATGTCAACAAAGGCATCATTCACATGCAGAATACGGTTTTGGCTGTCAGTGATCAAAACCCCATCCATGGTATGTTCATAGACCGCTGAAGACATTTCAAGTGATTTAAGGTTGTCCCTGTTGTTAATAGCCGCACCGATGATGGATGCAGCAGTGCTGAGCATTTCGACATTGGTGGATTCGAGTGTCTGTTTGTGTTCATCACCGATACCCAGGAACCCCCACCATGTATCCTGTACAAAGATGGGCAGTATGAGCAGAGAATTGATCTTAAAGAGGTCCAGGAGTTTCTTTTTTGAGTTGTCATAATCCTCTCTGCTCCCATTGATAGGCAGGTTTTTCTCTAATTGGTTCTTCCAACGCATGAAATAGTGTTTACGGTAGTGGATACGTTTTTTACTCTTTGCTTCGGGGTTATCGTTGATATAGAGAAGTTTTTGTGCGGATAGGTTGTTCTCATTCTGATCATTCTGGTAGATAAATATGGATGACATATCTGAAGCCTCTTTAAGGTTCTGCATCTCTTTTTTGAGCGCTTGCATCCAGTCTGATTGTTGTAAAAAGTTATGGGACATCTCATTGATGGCATGAAGGATATTCTGCTGTCTTTGGATCTCTCTGTTGCTATGCCTCTTCTCTATAACATCGTCATACAGGCTTTGTATGGTCTTTGAAAAGCTTTTAGAGGCAAACGGCTTGGAGAGGAACTGATTCACTCCAAGCTCGATCGCTTTAAGGAGAATATCTCGTTTTTCAAAGTCCGTAAAGATGGCGATCTTCACATGTTCATCTTTTTTTCTTATCTGCTCGACCATCTCCAGGCCGTTCATATGCGGCATATTGATATCGGAGAGAATAATATCAGGTCGATGCTCTTGATAGAGTTCAAGTCCCTCTACTCCGTTCGATGCCGTGAGTATATGATCCGTATACCCATATAACATATGGTTAAGTATAGAGGTAGTGGTTTTGTCATCATCTACGATAAGTATAGTTAATTTTTCCATATTTCCAATTCTAATCCCTTATTCTAATTCTAATAAAAAAAGCTTTGATTTTCATGAAAAAACTTAAGATCAGCACATTTATCGCTTCAACTGATTTAGACTACTCTTTGAATATAATGATAAAAATAAAATGTAAAGAAAAAATGATGCAAGATAAAGTCTTTAATAAGCCTATAGAAAAAAAATTTGAATTTGATGAAGCAGTCGCGTCGGTTTTTGATGATATGTTAAGCCGTTCAGTGCCTTTTTATGATGAGGTACGCAAGTTGATCATCTCTTTGATACTTGCAGAACAAAAAGAGGGCAAAAAAGTGCTTGATCTTGGTTCTTCTACCGCAAAGTTCCTGCTCGATCTTCACAGTAAGATGGATGTCAAGATGCAACTCAAAGGTTTGGATAATTCCCAAGCCATGCTGGACAGGGCAGAGCAGAAATGTCAGGCTTTCGGTGCGGAGATAGAGCTTGAATTGGCAGATATGTTGACGTATGATTACCAAAATGAAGATATTATCGTGGCAAACTATACCTTACAGTTTATCCGGCCTATGCAGCGTGTTGAACTGGTAAAGAGGCTGTATAACGGGTTAAAGGATGAGGGTATGTTCATTTTTTCCGAGAAAGTGGTTTTTGAAGATAAGAAGCTTGACAAGGAGCTTATAGATATCTATTATGAGTATAAAAAAGGGCAGGGATACAGTGAATATGAGATCGCACAAAAGCGCGAAGCATTGGAAAATGTCTTGATCCCTT
>JBFEWI010000145.1:0-4779 GCA_041546475.1 Sulfurovum sp. | reverse complement strand
CTTTTCTTATTTATGATCGCAGGATTCCAGTTTATGGTAGCAACGGACAATCTGATCCTTATCTTTGTCGGTCTTGAGACAGCATCACTTGCTCTCTATACACTGATCGCACTGCACAACAGAGCAAATTCGTATGAAGCAGCGGTGAAGTACTTTACCATGGGTGCACTGGCAGCAGGTTTCTTTGCAATGGGTTCAGCGGTTATTTATGCACTGACAGGTTCAGTAGAACTTTATAAAGTGGCAGAAGTCATGGGAACACGATTGAATGAAGCAGGAGTGATGATCGCTGTATTTGGTTCATCTGTACTGTTACTTGTTGCTTTTGCGTTTAAACTTTCACTCTTCCCGTTCCATACGTGGGTACCGGATGTCTATGAAGGGGCATCAGCAGCATTGGCCGGATATATGTCAGTCGTACCTAAGATTGCTGCATTTGTCGTGAGTATTAGACTTTTTGGTATGTATATTGATCTTGGAATTGAGTGGGTAAGATGGACGATCCTGATCATTGCTGTACTTACGATGACACTTTCAAATATTATGGCATTGGTACAGAATGATGTAAAACGTATGCTTGCATACTCATCAATTTCTCATGCAGGATTCATCATCGCTGCATTGGCTCTGGATACTACAGATGGTAACACGGCGATATTCTTGTACTATGCGCTCTTTATGTTCACGAACCTTGGGGCATTCTCAATGTTATGGATATCTCGTCATAAAACAAGAAGATTTGATTCACGTTATGACCACCCGTATGAAAAGTTTGCAGGCCTGATCCAGATCATGCCTATGGGTGCAGTCATCATGGGACTCTTCATGTTCTCACTTGCGGGTGTACCTCCGTTCTCCGTATTCTGGGGTAAGGTCTATGTAATGCAGGCAGCGGTGAATGCCGGTTATATCTGGTTAGCGATCATCATGGGACTTAACTCAGCGATCGCAGCATACTACTACATGAAACTTGTGGTATATATGTTCTTGAAAGATCCGGTAAAAGATGTAGATGTGGTTTACTATAACATCTCTAAACCATTGATGACGATGGTCGGTTTTGCAACTGTAGCAACCGTAGCAGCGATCTTCTATGTACAGCCGCTTGTGTCATATATCTATTATATGATCAGTGCCAGCGGGTACTAACATTTAGCGTTCAGCGTTCAGCGTTGAGCGTTCAGAATGGTCGGGAAGCCGACCTTTTTATAGTAAAATCTTTTCCAACTCTTCCACTGATCCTTTTATCACATTTTGAAACTGAGAGTTATTGAATGTTGTCTGCCTTTTAGCCAGTCTTGCTGTATTTGTGGTGATTTTTTCACTCAGCATATTTTTGTCATATATACCATCCAGGTAAGCCAGTGTCTCTTTGATGCCTATAGATTTCATACAGTTGGGTGAACGGGTGTACTTTTTCTCCAGCATACATATCTCATCGATCAATCCTTCGTTGATCATCATTTTGGTACGCAGGGCTATACGTCCGCGAAGTTTTTCTCTCTCTATCTCTATCTGGTAGATAGGCAATGGTTCGGTCACAGTAGGATGGGGAGGGAACTGTGTAAAGTATTGCGTGGGGGTGAGCCCTGTCTCAAGATAAATGTTCAAAGCTTTTTCTATACGGTAGGGATCATTGGACTCTAACTTTGACATATACTGCGCATCTAAACTATAAAGCCATGCATAGCACTTTTGAAGATCTTGTAAATGTTTTTGGGTGTTTGCTTTGGTTTCCTGTGAAATAGTGGGCAGTTCACTGATACCCTCTATGAGCATTTTGAGGTAAAAACTGGTTCCACCTACTATCACAAGGTTCTTCCCGTCCTCTAGACAGCGTCTACGGACCTCATGGTAAAGTTTGATAAAAGTTGTGACATCAAAACTTTCATCAGGGTAGAGGTGATCCATACCGAAATGTTCGATGCCCGCACGTTCCTGTAGCGTAGGTTTTGCAGAGACAATATCTATCTCCTTAAAGATAGAGAGGGAATCAAGCGATAAAATATAGGCATTCTTCTGCTGAGCCAATTTGATCGAAAGAGCCGTTTTCCCTGATGCAGTAGGACCGATAAGAGCAAGTTGCTCAAAGGATTTAGAATGTGGCATTCAGTGCCTCTCTGTAGTCTGTTTTCATACTTTTCATAGCGTAATCATACCATAACCCCAAAAAGGATAAAATACCACTATTGATAAAGAGAGGCAAGAATGAATTTATTTGAAAAGAACAATCGTTTTAACATTGCAAACCTGGTAACGTATATGAATGTATCGGCAGGTATCATGGCAATATTTTTTATCGTGAGAGGTGATTTTTTTACCGCTATTGTTTTAGCATGGATAGCAGGTGCCTGTGACATTATAGATGGCAAGTTGGCTCGTAAGTTCAATCTTTCAACCGAATTTGGTATACAGCTTGACAGTTTCGCGGATTTTCTCTCTTTTGTGGTCATGCCACCGTTTTTGCTTTTTTATGCGGTCAAACACTACAGTGGTATTACAGGGATAGAAGAAGTACTGTTAGGGCTCGTATTTATCTGGTATATCATCAATGGTTTAAGAAGACTGGTAGAATTTAACCTGAAAGTGGATGTTGGAGAAGTTGAAAAATACTTTGAAGGGGTACCTACACCGCTAGGGGCCATCCTTTTGTGGGTCCTCTATCTGTTGAATGCCTACGGAGTGATCACCAATGTGTATGTTATTGCTCTTTTGGTATTGATCATTGCCTGGTCACTCAATTCTAAATTAAAAATCCCTCATCCATAGAGTAAAACTGTGAAGCATTTTAGAGAGAAATTGAACCATTTTTCAGAATTGGTGATGTTTAAACACTCTGTCTTCTCCCTGCCATTCATTTTCATTGCAATGCTTGTTGCTGCACATGGCTGGTTTGGTTGGAATTTACTGTTTTTAGGCACAATGGCTGCAGTGACTGCACGAAACTTTGCCATGGGAGTCAACCGCTATCTTGACAGAGATATTGATATATTGAATCCGCGCACTAAAGGTCGTCCCTCTGTAGACGGCAGGGTATCAAATGGACAAATGGTGGCATTCATCGTGATAAATGCCTTGTTGTTCATTGTGGTGGCATATTTCGTGAACCCTTTGGCTTTTCAGCTCTCACTCCCTATTTTACTTGTCCTTGGGGCTTATACATTTTTTAAACGTTTCTCTTCCATGGCACACCTTATATTGGGGGTGAGCTTAGGTCTTGCACCTATAGCAGGAGTCGTTGCAGTAGACGGTGAGATCACACTATGGTCAATCTATCTGGCCATTGGCGTAATGTTTTGGGTCGCAGGATTTGACCTGCTTTACTCTCTGCAGGATATAGAATTTGACAAAGCCCATGGTCTACACTCGATCCCTTCGAAGTTTGGTGCACATAAAACCATGTGGATCGCAAGAGTGTTCCACGTTTTGACTCTTGGATTCTGGGTGGGATTTGTAGCGGTATCAGGGTTAGGCTTCTGGGCACAGCTTGCCATCATTTTTTCTGCTATGATGTTAAGTTATGAACACTACATTGTCAACAAAGACTTTACAAAAATAGACAGAGCCTTTTTTACGGTGAATGGTTACCTGGGATTTGTTTTTTTGATTTTAATTATCGTGGAGGTACTGTAAGATGCAAATGATAGATATCACAGTTCTAGCGTTATTGGCACTGTTGGTGATCATACTGTTAATGCTTGTAAGTAAAAACAGTAAATTGGCAAAAGAGAATAAAAAGCTCAATGAGATCCTGGACGTGAAGAATATGACAATAGCAAACTATGAAGCATCACGAGTTGCCGTCAAAGATGTGATAGACAACTTCTCTTCCCTTGATGATGTGATGGAACTGATCAATGCGGGGGAAAGTAAAGCCTCTGTCTCTGAGAAACTAGGGATACCCGTGAGCAAGATAGAGCTGATCATTAAGTTCGATAAGCTTAAAAAGAGAGACTGATGTCCAGAAGCTCATGGGAGAGAGTGTTGTCTGAAGCGTATGCCTCGCTTGAGGCAGAGTATCAAAGGTTTTTAGAAGAAGACAAGGGCTATTTCCCTTCCAAAGAGAACTACTTCAACGCCTTTAACACCCTTCCCAAAGAGAAGGTCAAATACATCCTGTTCGGCCAGGATCCCTATCCGAGAAAAGAGAGTGCCGGGGGGTATGCCTTTATAGATACCAAGGTAGAGAACCTCTTTTCAGCGTCCGGTCTGAGCAAAGAGGTCAACCGTGCAACCAGTCTACGTAATTTTATCAAGATGGCTCTTGTTGCCAGTCATAAATTGACAACAGACGATACGTCACAAGCAGCCATTGCCAGGTTAGACAAAACCCATATGATCGACTTCATAGATGAGCTTCGGTGTAATTTTGAAAAGAATGGAGTACTGCTTCTAAATACGGCACTGATCTTTACAGACAAAAAGAGCAGTGCAAAACATATAAAGGCATGGAAACCTTTTGTACAGACGCTCTTGAATGCGATGGAGGAGAATGCACCGAAACTCATTCTGTTCGGTACGCATGCAAAGGCACTAAGAAAGCAATTTACACTGGATAAATTTGAAACCATAGAACTGGAACATCCCTACAACCATACATTCATTTCCAACCCCCAAGCCATTAAATTATTCGGTCCGATGAATTTACTTGATAAATAAAGATTTCTCTGCTATAATTGCGCTCTAAATTATCGCTACTACATTTTAAATGTGCACTCATAGCTCAGCTGGATAGAGCATCGGTTTGCGGTACCGAAGGTCTCAGGTTCGAATCCTGAT
>JBFEWI010000095.1:0-6678 GCA_041546475.1 Sulfurovum sp. | reverse complement strand
TTGCAGATAGATAATCCCGCCTTTTTCATGTACTGCTGCAGTGACTTTTTTCCATCCCTCTATCTGTGCATCGGTATAGATACCGGGTGTGTAGAGATAGCCTACACCCAAGGGAGATATTTGTGAGGCCTCAGTGATGATAAGTCCTGCACTTGCCCTCTGGGCATAATAGATAGCCATAAGTTCATTGGCACAGTTGTTCTCTACTGCTCTGCAGCGTGTCATGGGTGCCATGATGATCCTGTTCTTTAAAGTCTTCTTTCCTATGATGAGCTCTGAAAATAAATTCATTCCATTCCCCTTTGAAATAAGTGGTCCGTTATTTGTTTTTTTTGAGTGCATCACTCTTTTCTTTATACTCCTCTGTATCTATCTCACCGCTGGCATAACGTTTGTCAAGTATATCCTGTGCAGAGGCGTGTTTCTCTTCACTTGTACTCTTTTCTCTTAAAAAGTAGATAACAATGATGATGAACAATACCGGAAGAAACCACATACCAAAACCCATACCCCAGCCATGCCCGATAAACTCCATTTTCTATCCTTTATGAACATTTTTATATTAACAGTATAGTCAAGATCGGTGTAATGAATGTGTAGAAGGTGGTTCACTCTTTTGGGTAGAAGAAAATATCAACAAAAGAAATGCCGACTTTTAAGTTAAGTTTTTAAATCTCTTCTCTTGAGATAGATGTTTTAGAATAATGTCTTTACATTCTATTTGAAACAAGAGAGATCATCTCTCATGTTTCTTTGAATGTTTATTCTTTTTATGTTTTTTATGATCGTCATAATCTCTATATCTATGATCCTCATACTCTCTAGACCTATGAGCCTCACTCTCTAAATAGTGCTTGTTATGTTTGTAGTAGCCGTTCTTATGGTTTGGATGCTTCTCTTTTTTATACTTTGTTCTATGATGTTCTTCATATCCTCTTTCATAGTAGTGACCACCACTTAACCTTCTACCATCATAGTAATAGTCTCCATTTCTCCAGTCACCGCCATAGTAGTATCTGTTATTATAAAAGTAGTAAGGTCTATCATCACGATATTGAGGTTGATTATATCTTTCATAAGTTCTTTTATACTGGTCATAATACCCTCTTTCATAGTATTGACCACCACTTAATTTTCTACCATCATAGTAATAGTTACCGTTTCTCCAGTCACCGCCATAATAGTATTTGTTGTTGTAAAAGTAGTAAGGTCTGTCATCACGGTACTGTGGTTTATCATATGTGCCTAAGAGCACATCTACGACCACTCTTTCGAACAAAGACTGCGCAGATACTTCTAAAGGCATACATACACTTAGACAGAGTAAACTGCTCATGATCATTTTTTTCATAATTCCTCCTGGTTTTGATATATCATATTATAAAATAAAAATGTGGAGTTATTGTATACAAACTATTCTTATACTCATAAGCATTTAATTTAACTTTATCTGGATCTCTTATTTTGTCTTAAGTTTCTCAGCCATTTTACAACCTTCTTTAGAGCCTAATTTACAGGCTTTTCCATAATATTCGATCGCTTTTGAGATATCTTTTTCCAATACTTCACCCTTCTCATATTTCATTGCTGTTATAAAACATCCGTAATAGTCACCATGAAGATCACAATCATCTATAAAATCTTGTACGATCTCTCTATCCGTTAAGTCTTCACCCAGATCATCATCAAACTCATCGGACTCTGCATGGGCAAAAGCACCCATTGCTAACATAAGTATACCTGCAAAAAGTATTTTTTTCATTTCTGTTCCTTTTTTTAGCGTATATTACCTATATTTATGAGAAATATAATTTTTCTTTGATCATTTTTTGTTCAATTTTTGAGTTATGTTTCTTCCCTGACCATTATAAAGTAAATATTCTCATACGATATATATGATTTGAAACTATTTTACTTGAGTATCTTGTGATGCATATTTGGATGATCGAATGAAAAGAACGGTCATAAGGATCATACCAGTAAATATAGTGATGGAAAATAGTGCCAAAAATGGATCAATGGTTTCAAGTGAAACAAAATTTCCATAATATAAAAATAAACCAATGACTGCACCAAGCGTTCCGACTTGATGTACATAGAATTGGGTGACTGAGAGTTTTGAGATCAAATTATCGAGCCATAGTTTGTGACACAAACCGTATATAAACGAGACAACAAATCCAATAAGCAGGATATGTGTATGCGTCACTAAATGACCATGGTTTTTGGATGCTGCCATGTAGATACCGAGTGCCAATCCGAGTATGGCATAAATGAAACTGGTCAATATAAATTTTTTGTCCATGTTGCTTTCCTCTTTGTAATAGAAGCCTTTAAAGAGGCACACGTGATACTCAAATTCAGTATCACATCTGCTTTATTGTATCACTTTTTCCATCAGTATGCTTATCATTTTCTATGACAATTTGACATACTTTCATATCATTCCGTTTTTTTCTGTCAGAATACACCTATGAAACCTACATCCAAAGAACTGCTTGAAGCGGTCAGTAAGCATTGTTATAACGAACTAACACTGTACAAATTCAACACTACGACACTTCATGTCAGCGAAAAGTACAGAGAAGGCAGGCTAACTGCACTGGAGTACCTTACTGAGCTTACTTACTATTATCTACAGGAAGAGAAGAAGATAGGCGAAGAGTTTAAGCAGCAGATATTAAAACAGTTAAAACGTTATGATTGTCTTGATGATACAGAGTATAAACGTGGTCTTTATGATGCATTGAATATAGTATTGGGATTATAGTGGTCTCACTGGATCATGTAATAATATCGCCATGTATGCCTTGAACACTATGGCCTACTATTATCTCATGATCAAAATATAAGGAACAAAAAGCTATTCAAAAAAGGATAACAGATCTTTCACATGTGCATTTGTAAGATCTTTACCAATGCTCTTTCCGAGTTTTCCTTTGGTTTTAGTATCAAGCATTTCGGTAAGTTTATTCAAATTTTCTTGTGGAAAAGCAAGATGCCATGTTCCAGGATTGGTATCAGAGATCAGTGCAGTGATATCATCAGCAATCTGTTGCATACCACGACGTTCTACTTCTAATGAACGGTTATGTTGTTCTCCGGTATTATGTCCCTGATTTCCGAGCTGGTCACTCATATCATCAGATGTGTGGGTATGGGGTTCTATGTATGCTAATTTTTTAATTGAGTTTATATTGGTTCTCACTTTTTGCGTGCCGGCACTCACATTTCTTGTCTCTTGAGGATCAATCCCTTTGATCGTTTCAGCCTTATATGCTTCAAAACCACCTAAGTTAGCAATAACAATAATATTTCCATCTAAATTCATGACTACATTACCTCCTTATTTTTATTATATTTTATTATAACGACTTTATACACTTAACTCAAGTCCTGATATTATAATATCTATAGGTACCAGACTGAATTGATATTTTTGTCTATCACTATAAATATGTTGAAGAACTACCCTTAAGTTTTTTGAGGCACAATAAAACTACAAATAGATATAAAAGGGATATCATACATTAATGGTTAAAAATACAAACAAAATACTCATAGCACTTTTATTGGGGGTGATAGCATTTGGGATGATGTTGCCGTTTTTTACGCTCGAACAGTCACTTATGGTTGCCGTGATAGTACTGATGGTGACACTGTGGACGAATGAGGGATTGCCTTTGGCTGTGGTTTCATTGCTTCCGATCGTTCTTTTCCCTGCGGCAGGTGTTTTATCGACGAAAGAGACGGCCGTTAACTATGCCAATCCCATCATCTACCTTTTTCTTGGCGGTTTTCTGATCGCGATCGCTGTAGAGAAAACAGGGCTCCACAAAGTGATAGCGAGTCGAATGTTGTACCTTTTCCCAAACTCTGTCAGAGGTATTATCTTCGCATTGATCATCACATCTGGCCTTTTAAGCTCTATACTTTCCAACACCACTACCACCCTTCTCCTTCTTCCTATTGCACTATTTTTGACAGAAGATCCCAAACTGAAAATGCGTTTTGCTTTAAGTATAGCGTATGGGGCAAGTATCGGGGGTATATTGACACCTATTGGTACGCCGCCTAACCTGATACTCTTGGGTATCATGGAAGAGATGGGGATGGAGGCTATCCCTTTTGTACAGTGGATGTATATGGTCGCACCATTGGTTTTCCTGATGTTCATAGCAGTGGGGTATATACTGGGAGCAGGTGTTAAAAATCTGTATATCGAAGCAGACCTCAGTAACAAAACGCTTAATGCTGATCAAAAGAAAGTAGTCTATCTTCTCTCCGGGTTGATCATACTGCTATTGGTCAATGCTCCTATCAAACCCTATTATAATGGATTGGGATTGAGTGAACCGGGTATACTGCTTGCAGCAGGTCTGCTCCTTTTTGCCCCGCCTTTTTCGATTTTGGAGTGGATGAGTGACAAAGAGAGTATTCCCTACCGTATCATGTTTCTTTTTGGTGCAGGGTTTGCCATAGCTGCAGCGGTCACAAAGACAGGCATGGCCGAAGAGATAGCCTCACATCTTATTGCTTTCTCGCATATGCCTATGATACTCTTTTTGCTTATCATTGCTGCGATGATCACATTTACTACGGAGATCACAAGTAATACGGCATTGATCTCTATCATGCTTCCTATTCTCTATAAGGTAGCCGAACAAACGGGTATAGATGCAACACTGATCATGATGGTTGCAACGGTCTGTGCTTCGTATGCGTTTATGCTTCCAATCGCTACTCCGCCTAATGCGATAGCGATGAGTTCAGGTGCGGTTTCGGTCAAAAACATGGCGAAGTACGGTATCGCCTTTAACATTTTGGGTATTTTACTGATTGTTACGGTTGCCCAATCTTTCTGGATACATTTACTGTAGATAATCTAGGTTATTCCAACTCCAGTGTCATCAGGTACATCTCTTCACCGTCTATAACAGATACATCTGTACTTTGACAGTGAAGACACTGATACCTTGATTCACTCTGCTCACTCTCTTTTTGACAGGCATTACAGTAGAGCTTAAGGTCTTGCAGATGCATGACAAACTCAGCTCCGTCACATACGGTCTGCTCTTTAAATGTTTCAAAAGCGGTTTCCAGCAGATGCGGTTCCACTCCGCTGAGTTTTCCTATCTTGGTCACGACTTTGGTGATTTTCGTCGAATTATGTGCTTTGGCATGCGCTTCACATTGGTCTATAAGGGCCTGGACTATAGAGTATTCATGCATGGTTTCAGCATATCCTAGGCAGAAGTTCGCCTTTTGGCAGGTCGAGATAACGGCTGCTTCCATAGGCAGAATGTAAGATCACTCTTCCCTCTTTTTTCCTGCTGACCTGACCGATGATCGTCGCATTCTTTGTGACCTCTATTTGATGCAGGGCATCCAATGCCGCTTGTGCATCTTTTGGCGGAACAGCCACGATACATGTCCCTTCATTGGCAAAATCAAATGCTTCAAAACCAAACAATTCGCATATACCCTGCACCGCTTCATCAACTGGTATGCGTGACTCTTCTATCTCCAAACAGACGGCACTTTGTTCTGCCCATTCGTTCAGTACGGCAGAAAGACCTCCCCGTGTCGCATCACGCATCGCAGAGATAGAGACATTTGCACCGATCAAGGCCTGGACTGCCGGCCATAATGTGGCACAATCACTTTGCAGGTCACCGGAGATCCCCAATCCTTCACGTTCCATCAGGATCGCTGCACCATGCCGTCCTACATCACCCGAGACGATGATGACATCCCCCTCCTGAAGATTGTTTGCCGAGATGCCCTCTTTTTCTATCTCACCTATACCAGATGTATTGATAAATATTTTGTCAATAGCACCTTTGGGAACCACTTTGGTATCGCCACAGACGATCTTTGCTCCGGAGTGTTTTAGTTCCTCTGCCATAGCTTTTACGATACGCTCCAGGTCATCAAAAGCAAATCCTTCCTCGATCATAAATGAGGCACTGAGATAAAGCGGTTTTGCACCCATCATGGCTAGGTCATTGACCGTACCTGCTATGGCAAGTTTCCCTATATTACCGCCATTGAAAAAGATCGGACTTACGGTAAAACTGTCTGTTGTAAAAGCGATCTTTTTTTTGACTTCCAATACTGCAGCATCTTCTGCCGCCAGCAGTATATCATTTGAAAAATGATGGTAAAAGAGATCATGTATGAGAGTGTTGGTCTCTTCACCGCCGCCTCCGTGGCTTAGCTGTATCTGTTTCGGACGTGTCATTTAGATCTCTCCATATCGATAGTAGGCATTGCATGCACCCTCGGAGCTTACCATACAGCTTCCCATTGGCGTATTGGGTGTACAGGCCGTTCCGAATACCTGACACTCATTTGGTTTCGCGAGTCCCTTGAGTATCGTCCCGCAGATACAGAGTTTATGGTCATCGATAGGCTCGGTTGGAAGAATATCGGCAAATATCTTTTCTGCATCATAGGCAGCATACGATTCTCTTAATACCAGTGCACTATAGGGAATGTCACCTATACCGCGCCAGCGAAAATGTTCACGGGGCACCATGAATTTTGCGATCATCTCCTGTGCTTTTGTATTACCCTCTAAGGTGACGGATCGGCTGTACTGTATCTCCATTTCACCGCGCCCTTCATTATTTTGTCTAATGATCATCAAAATACTCTGCAGTACATCAATAGGTT
>JBFEWI010000317.1:0-1264 GCA_041546475.1 Sulfurovum sp. | reverse complement strand
TGTGGATTTCAATTGCACTATTTTTATCAGTAGTTGCACCGATGTTCTACTTTGCATGGAAGTATCGTGCAGATAAAGTTAAAGATGAAGATATTGGTACATTAACCCATCACACTGGGTTGGAATTAGCATGGACGATCATTCCTATCATTGCAGTGATGGTTTTCTTTTACTATGGTAATACGACACTACAAATGTTCAGAACCCTTCCAACAGTCACAGATGACACTGTGGTAGTTAAGGTTGAAGGTTCTAAGTGGAAGTGGAAATATGAGTACCCTGCAAATAAAGATGGTTATGTACACAAAATTGGTGGGGCATACAAAAAACCTGTTAAAGATGAGAATGGTAAGGTGATAGAAGAGGGTACGATGGGTATCACTGCACTCTATGTACCGGTAAATACAGATGTCATTTTAGAGATGACTGCACCGGTGGATGATGTAATTCACTCATACTATATTCCTGCTTTCCGTATGAAAGAGGATGTGGTTCCAGGACGTACAACAAAACAATGGTTCAACGCTTCTAAAGTGGGTGAGTATGATGTAGAGTGTGCCGAGTACTGTGGTACGGACCACTCATATATGTACTCTAGAGTAGTAGTACTTCCACAAGCGGAGTATGATGCATGGTTTAACAGTACAGATACTACACCAAAAGGTAATTACGCTAAAGGTGGTGATGCACTAGTACAACGACATGGATGTACACAATGTCATGCAATTGAAACAGATAAAGTTATAGTTGGACCTTCTCTTAAAACTAGAATGAGTAAAGAACAAGTATTGGAAGTGATCAATAATGGTCAAGATCAACTTGGTTATCCTATGGGAGCAATGCCAGCTGGTCTGGTTTCCGGTGCCGATGCTGAAGAGATTGCTTCGTATGTAGCTGGTGGCATGAAAGGTGAACAACCTGCATCATTTGCTGCATGTTCTGCATGTCACGGTGTAGATGGTAAAGGTATGAATGGAATGTCTCCAAACCTTGTAGGGTATGATGCAACACTTTTAAGTAATGTATTTAAGAATGGTAAAAAAGGTATGATCGGTACAATGCCAGCATACCCTGATATGACAGAAGAAGAGATTTCAGCAATTGCTGAATATCTCGACAGCGCCAAATGATAAAAGATTTCTTTAGCGTTACCAAGTTTATTCTCTCCTTTGCAGTCAGTTTATCTGCACTCTTTGCCTATATCATGGCAAAGGGAGAGATTGGTGTAGATATGTTTATTGCTACCTTCTCTGTACTTTTAGTA
>JBFEWI010000339.1:0-1069 GCA_041546475.1 Sulfurovum sp. | reverse complement strand
GCTGCAAGCATGGAAAAAGCTGTAAACTATATTAAATAAACGAAGGAAATAATATGAGAATTAAAAAAAGAGCATTAACATTTGAAGATGTATTACTAGTACCACAACATTCAGTTGTACTTCCTAAAGAAGTTTGTTTAAAAAGTAACTTGACTAGGCGTGTAACACTGAATACACCTATCGTTTCAGCAGCGATGGATACAGTTACTGAGTACAAAGCAGCGATTGCAATGGCACACTTAGGCGGTATTGGGATCATTCATAAAAATATGGATATTGCAACACAGGCTAAGCAAATTATGAAAGTAAAGAAATCTGAGAGTGGTATTATCATTGACCCTGTTTTTATTGGTCCGGATAAAACAGTTGCAGATGCAGATGCATTGATGGGTGAATATAAGATCTCAGGTGTACCTGTAGTGGATGATGAGTTGAAACTTCTAGGAATTATCACAAACCGTGATATGCGTTTTATTACTGATATGAGTTTAAAAATTGCTGATGTAATGACAAAAGCACCATTGGTGACTGCAAAAGTAGGTATTACACTTGATGAGGCAGCAAAAGTGCTTCAAGAACATAAGATAGAAAAACTGCCTATCGTAGATGAAAATGGTGTACTTCAGGGACTTGTTACTATTAAAGATATCGAGAAAAAAGAGAAGTTCCCTAATGCAAATAAAGATGAACATGGTCGTTTAAGAGTCGGTGCAGCGATCGGTGTAGGTCAGATTGATCGTGCTACGGCACTGGTAGAAGCAGGTGTCGATGTAATTGTACTTGACTCGGCACACGGGCATTCACAGGGTATCATTGATACACTTAAACTCATTAAAAAAACACTGGATGTGGATGTGATCGCAGGGAATATTGCAACTGGAGCAGCTGCACAGGATCTTATAGATGCAGGTGCTGATGCAGTCAAAGTAGGTATCGGACCTGGGTCAATCTGTACGACTCGTGTCGTTGCAGGTGTGGGTGTACCTCAAATGTCAGCCATTGATGAAGTGGCAGAAGTAGCAAATAAAGCAGGTGTACCTGTAGTGGCTGATGGTGGTATCAGATATTC
>JBFEWI010000048.1:0-9794 GCA_041546475.1 Sulfurovum sp. | reverse complement strand
GGGTCGAGATCTGCATTGTACTTACGCTTATACCACTTGCTCATTGCCAAACGAAGTTTATAGATCCCTTTACTTGCACTATACCCATGTGTTTTTGGTTTTTGAGCCGTTTCACATAGTTTATCGATGATAGGTTGTGGCGTAGAAGCATCAGGGTTTCCCATAGAGAAATCTATGATATCCACTCCTTTTCTTCTCAGGTCCATTTTAATCTCATTGATCTCTGCAAAAAGATACTTTGGCAACCGGTTTATTTTTTCAAATTGAATTTCATCAAACATGCTTTACTCACTTTCCATTTTTTTCATTTTTTATCATTTGTCCTATCCAGACCATACTAAAATTGGCTTACAAGCTCAGTAGAAGCATTCACCTCTTGCACCGTTGCCTTACTACTCTGTAAACTCTCTTGAGGCACAGCAATTTCTACTGCTTTTTCTGCCGGCACACTATTCATATTCCTATCGCCGATCACTACATTTGCTATACTAAGATCTTCTATACTGATCTCTTCTTTGTTCTCTTCACTCTGTGTGAAAACATTTTCTATCTTCTGCTCATCTATAAAAGGTATCAGTTCACGCAGATGCTTCTTGTCAAACTGTGTAAAAAAATACCAGGAAGCATACGCCAAAAGAGCCAGGACAAGCACTAAAAAGAGTTTCGACTTTCCTCTTTTCTCTCCATCCATAGGCTGCACTACCGTAAAACTATGGTCCTCTTTTCCCTGTGAGTAATACGCCAATGCCTCTTCTTTCAATTGACTGAGGTCTGCATCATACTCTCGTTCCAGAATAGAGATGAAACCTAAAGCTTTGATCTTTTTGATAGAATCAAAGTTTGCAGCCAAAAGATTTTCAAGATTCTCTTCAGATATCTTTGTCTTTTGACTGATACCTTTTAGCGTGTTTTCTTCAAATATCTCATTTAATTGCATAACCCATCCTATGTATTAAAATCGCTGCAGCTGCACTCACATTCAATGAGTCAAAAGCATGTTTCATCTCTATCGATACACTGTGATCCAGTTTAGCGATGATCTTCTTGGAAAGACCTTTGCCTTCACTCCCCAACACAAGCACACGTTTGGTGTCAAATGCCATCTCCTGTACATTTTCTCCATCCATCGAGGCACCATAGAAGGTAAATCCAAGTTGATGGAGTTCATTAAATGTATCCAAAATATTCGCTGCGATCATAAAAGGCATATCCAGCATCGCACCGGAACTTGTACGTGCTATGGCAGCAAAATTAAGCTGCCTGACCCCTGCTGCGATCACAGCATCCGCTCCCAGGGCATATGCTGATCGTACTATGGCCCCTATATTCCCTACATCCGTTAAACCGTCCAGTACGACAATGAAATCATTTTTTTTGATCTCTGCCAGAGTACTTTGTTCGAACGCTTCCATTTCGACAAGTATGCCCTGGTGATTTCCGCCCTTACTCATAGATTGGGCCCACTTCTCTTCTAAGAACTTGATCTTATCATGGTATGTATGGAACAGCGCTTTAGGGAGTATCCCTTTTTTAGCAACATAGACAGTTTTGATTTTCTCTGAATGCTGCTCCAGGGCATGCAGACAGACTTGTTTTCCATATATGATCATAAAAATGATACCCTTTGTGTCATAGTTACTAATTGAGTGATTTTACCTTTTTTTTGCTTTTACAGTGTTAAGTAGTGTGGGTAAGTTCAGCATACCACTCTTTGACACTTTTATCACTGAGCTGTGCAAGCAGTTTCGCTTTAGGTTTTGGAGGAAGGTCCAAACTAAGCACTTCGGTAAAACTCAGGCTTTTTTCTATACTTTTTTGGGCTTTGATGATCACTACCCATTCTCCGCGTATGTTCATCTCTTTGAACTCTTCATTGAGCGATCTTGCCGTACCCCGGTAGTAGCTCTGATACTTTTTACTGATCTCTTTGGCCAAAAAAAGTTCCCTGTCTTCATCGAGTGCCACGATCTCATCCAAAAGCTTTTCCAAACGGTGAGGGGCTTCATACAATACTGTGTTATAGCCGTTGCTCATTGCTTCACTTAAAGCGGTACTTCTCTCTTTGCCTTTATGGGGTAAAAATGCATAAAAAAGAAATTTTCCTTCTTCAAAACCGCTTGCTGCATAAGCTGTGGTCACTGCAGATGCCCCCGGAAGCACATCGTAGGGTATATGATTTTCCTGTGCATAGGCTACAAGGATCTGTCCGGGGTCAGAGATGATAGGCATACCTGCATCGCTGACATAAACCACTTCTTTTTCCCCTAAAACAGTGCCAAACTCTTCAAGTCTCTCTTTCCCATTGTGCTCATTAAAAGAGTAGAACGATGCATCAGGATACGACATATCAAACCGCTCTTCGAGCAGACGCAAAAGCCGTTTGGTCTGACGTGTATCTTCACATAAAAAGAGTTCTGCTTTTTCAAAAAGCTTCATTGCTCTGATCGTAATATCTTGCGGATTTCCAATGGGTGTGGGGATAAATGTTAACATAATATATACTTTAATGTATGAAGAGAATAGGTGTCAGCTTAAAGAGAAAGCAAAGGTAGCATGACTCAAGCATAGAGAGCACTGCTCTCTATGCTATCAGGGTTAACTTAATTTATATTTGTTCTTGAACTTCTCTACTCTACCGGCAGCATCAACAATTTTTTCAGAACCAGTAAAGAATGGGTGACACTCGTTACAAATGTCAATACTTAACGCTTCTTTATTTGTTTTAGTCTGAAATGTGTTACCACACGCACATGTCACTTTACACTCAACGTAATCTGGGTGAATCTCTTTTCTCATTTTCTAACCTTTTAGTTTATTTTGTGTGTCAGGCAACTAACCTGCTCTAGCCTATGAGACTCTTCCTTTTAAAAAAGGGGCATTGCAACGCTCTTGGGCGAGACAATATAGGGCGAAATTATACCCAAATAATTTTAAAAAATTATAAATTACTATGGATGGGCCAATAGCTTACCAATCCTCATCATCATCTGCAAAAGCAGCAGCGGCTTCTCTTTCATACGCTTCATCTTTCTCCTGCTGAAGCTGTGCATCGGTCAATACCGCTTCATGCAAGAATTCACCAAAGAAGGTTTGAGGCTCTGAATTCGCTATAAAAAGATAGGTTCCCGCAACAAG
This sequence comes from Sulfurovum sp., assembly GCA_041546475.1. Classification (GTDB taxonomy): domain Bacteria; phylum Campylobacterota; class Campylobacteria; order Campylobacterales; family Sulfurovaceae; genus Sulfurovum. The sequence goes on along the minus strand of JBFEWI010000048.1, from coordinate 6,659 downwards.
TCCGATCATCGTTAAGGCAGTAATCACTTTTTGAACCGGGCTGAACATCTGTATCGGCTCTTTTGCTCGTACTTCACATACACCTCCGGGACAATGTACCGGATCTAGTTTGGTAAAAATTTTATAGAATTTACACCCTACGCAGATCGAAAAAGCACTCTCCAAAAATGTAAAAAGAAGACAAAGTACACAGATCAATACTTTGTAAAAGGAGATATCCCAGTGTATCACAAACCACCATACCATAGGCAGGGCGATAAACCATCCCATCGCCCATGCAAAACGTTTTTGTAATGCACTCACATATTCAGGTTTTTGATTTTGTACAAAAAACCTTCCCATAAGCAAAGAGGGAGAGTAGCTCGGGTTGATGACCCTGATGGTAAAATCAAGGAATAAAAATGCCAGATAGACCCTTGCCACGATCGTATGGTTAAATCCTATACCGACAAAAATAACGATCATTCCCAGCGTACCGAGTATACCTGCTCCAGCCCGTGCCTCTCGTTCATTGATCACGCCAACATCATATCCCGGGACTTTTGCACCGTAGTCCCATAAAAAACTTGGTAACTTCAAACCATTTCCTTTGTTGTCATATCGTCTCATCTACTCATAGGACCGAAACCCAGATGAGCGAATCTAAAAAATAGAGTGATGAGTATATCGAAGAAGTATTAATCAAAACATAATATACCAATAATGTTTCAACATGATACAAGCCAAGTGCTAAAAATCTACAACAGCACTTTGGCCGCAACAGCACATACAGCACTCTCACTTTTGAGCACTAAAGGCGTATCAAACCCTACCACTCTCTCCGGTGCGAAAAGTGCTACCTCTTCTTCGGTCACTCCCCCTTCGCATCCGACCACGATCGTATCGACAGTGCTCTGTGATGAGAGTGTATGTTCTGAAAAGTTCAAAAGATAACTTTGGGGATTTTCAGCGATAAACGCTTCAAGGCTATCAGCTACATTCAACTGCATCATCACACTTCTTCCGGACTGTTGAGAAGAGTTCAAAAGTATCTTCTCCCATCGTTTGAAGTCTAGCTTGAAACTTTTTTGTGAACGGGTACAGTAGATAAATGTGATCTTCTCTACACCCATTTCATTCAAGGAGGGAAGGACCTTTTCTATATTTTTAGGGTCGATCACGCACCACCCTATATGCAGCGATACTTTTGCTCTGACCTCAAGTATTTGGCTCTCTTGCAGTTCAAGATTGACGGAGCGTTTATCCATATAGGTAATAAGATAGCGATGAAGCAGTCCATCTTCAAGGTTACGAAGATACAAGGTATCCTCTATCTTGTGTCTTCTTACTTTGAAAATATAACGGTGCTCATCGCCCTGCAGGGTAAGCTGAGGCTGACCTGCCTCTTTCTGATAAAGATATAACATGCTTACAGGACTAGGACACCTTTGGATTGAAGGACCATCAGTACGGTCATCACAACCACCAGCAGGATCTGCACTGCAGATATTTTCAAAAATGCACCTTTAAGCAGCTTGTGAGTGTCAGCATTCTCTAAATTGGCTACTTTGATCAATTTGTACTTCTTGATCTCGATATACATCAATACCGCCCAGACGACGACCATAATGATCGTCGTGACCGACCAACCCAGATCACCTGTAAAGACAGCAACAATACCTGCAAATGCTATCATCGTAGCAAGTGCTTGAAAGATCATCGTATAGATAAAGCTTGCTTTTCTGAATCCCAACGGATTTTTTGCTGTCATTATCGGGATCAATAATCCTCCGACCAAAAAGCCTAAAAAGACTTTCACTAAAATACTATGTGCTGCCAACATCTCTTCTACCATAAAAATTTCCTGTAATTTTGATTTGTTTAAAAGTGGATTATACCCTATTTAGTTATAATCAACCTAACTTAATTTTAAAGGTTCGACATGCCGGTTTCCATCACCCAAGCACTTGATATTATCGATAAAAATACCCCTGTGGTAAACTCTGAGGTCATACCTATAGAGATGGCATTAGGACGTGTGATGAGTGAAGACTCCATCGCCACATTCGATCTGCCGCGTTTTGACAACTCTGCTATGGATGGATACGCTGTCAAATGTGCCGATGCGAACAGCACCGTGGAGTGTACAGATGTGATCTATGCCGGAGATGATCCACAAATGACCCTTCAGGCGACAAAGGCTATCAAGATCATGACGGGCGCACCGATCCCAAAGGGGTGTGAAGCGATCATCCCCATAGAGAATACAACGGTCAACGGCACACAGATCACCCTGCCAAAAGAGATCAAAAAAGACGGGCATATCAGACGTGCGGGTGAAGATATCAAGAGCGGGAGTGTCTACCTGCACAAAGGAGAGAAGGTCACGGCATACAGCATCGCACTGCTCGCCAGCCAGGGAGTGACACATCTTCGGGTCACACGCAAGATCAAAGTGGCAGTATTTGGTACAGGAGATGAACTGCGTCCGCACTACGAGAAAATTGCCCCGCACCAACTCTACAACTCCAATACACCTATGTTCCTGGCACGCGCCAAAGAGCTGGGATGCGAAGTAGAGTACATAGGAAGTTCTGGTGACACCTTAGAGTCTTTGACCGCTGCCATCCGGTCTGCATTGAACGCTGATATCATCATCACGTCCGGCGGTATCAGTATGGGAGACAGGGACTTCACCAAAGAGGCTTTCACAAACCTGGGTATGACACTGCATTTTGACAAAGTAGATATCAAACCGGGAAAACCCACTGCGTTTGGGACCATAGGAGAGACTGTTGTGATCAACCTGCCGGGAAATCCTCTTGCATCAATGGTGAACTATGAAATGTTCGTACGCGCTGCCATACGTAAAATGTCCGGGTTGAAGGCCCATTACCACCATACGATATCTACTCAGATAAAAGATGACTTCACACTAAGAGCAGGGAAGCATACCGTACGTCTAGGTATATTTGACGGAGAGAAATTTATGCCGTTCACCAAACAGCTTCCAGGGATGATCTCACCCCTGGAACAAGCCAATGCCATGCTCATTACCACACCAGAGATCTCGGTGCTTGAAAAAGGCAGAACGGTGAAGATACTTCCGATCAACTGGGAATTGACCGCTTCGAACAAGGAAGATTTCTTTACGCACTAACGGCAAAAGAGGTGCCTTCTCCTCCAGTCTATTGGATCTTAGAAAGATACTCCGCCACTGCTTCGATCTCTTCATCGGACATCGTTGCCACTTGCGCCTTCATCAGTGACCCCATACCCGCTACATTTTTTGTACCGGCCCTGTACTCTTTGAGAGAAGTGATCAGTGCTGCTTTGTCTTGACCGGCTATGACCGCTGATTTACCCAGTGCTTTGGTCTTACCGTTCGCACCATGGCACCCTGTACATTTGGCATAGGCTGCCGGGGCTTCTGGTGTATCGGATACCATGTTCGCTGTTGCAGTTTCATTCAATTCTTCTGCTTTTTCCTTCACGGTTTCTGCTGCTTTCACAGTTGCTTCTGCCGCTGTTTTTACCGCTGCATCCGTAATCTCTTCTGCTTCGACTTTTGCTACTTCTGCCGCCTCAGTTATTTTGCTCTTCACTGCCTCTGCCGCATTGAGCGTATCTTTTTTAACGGCTTCAGCTACTTCAGTCTTATTCACTTCCGCTACCACTTTTTGTGTCTCTTCTCCACATGCTGCAAACAACACCGTTGCTGCTACAAGAGAAAGTAATGTACTCTTCTTCATATTTCTTTCCTTCTTTCTTTTGTTCTTGCTACTATTATAACCAAAAAAAGGGATCTACACTTTTTTTGGATTTTTAATGTGAATATGATTCAGCAGTTTATCCCAAAGTGCAGTGTCGCTCCATTCACTTTGTACTTGAGGAGAGAATACGATATCTTCAAGCTTTATGGTCCCCATCAGTTCACTATGGGCATCTTCCTTAAACCCTTGTGCATATCCCGTATCCGTCTCATGTACGATGATACTGTGAAGCTTGACCTCCCTCTCTCCATTTTGCATATCTGTACATGCCAAGACACGTTCGACCATCAGATAGATCACACGTGAAAACTGTTCTGCCGAAGGAGACACAGGCAGTTCGACCCATCTGTTACTATATGTTTTCATCGATTCTACATACTTTTCATCATCTTTAGACCAAAGTGTGATCGCATGATCGAACGAGTCTATCAGCTCTTTGATAACCCGTTTGGTCAGTCCAAAGTCATACACCATTTGTCCGTCATCAAGATAGTTTGACTCTAAAAGTACTTCAACTTTATAAGAGTGCCCATGGATATTTTCGCTGCAGCGCTGTGTGGTACAACCACGTACAATGTGTGCATTTTCAAATTTAAAAAGTTTTCTGATCAACATGTTTCTTCCTCAACTAGGAGTATATTTATCTGATTTTAACCAAGCTAACTAAAATTTAGGTTATACACCCTGCGTGGTGTCAAAAACACGTATATGCAGTCTGTCACTGTACCTGAAATTGTGTTTCATACAGAACTCAAACACTGCTTTGTCGTTTTTCCAAATGGTATTTCTGCTCTCACCTACAGGCATACAGTAGACCAGGAGGTCCGGCAAGATTTCCCTGATAGTCTCTATCTCATCGAGCGCTGTCGTGTTTACCAGACTGGCATCTATGGTAAATTTTAAAAAAGACTCTCTGGCATGATCACGTATGGATCTCAGTGCCTGAGGGATGATACGTTTCTCTTCAGGTTCACCCGAATTGGCCAATTTTAAAGAGAGTGCAAAGATACAGGATCTGTAGGCAGGATACATTTCAAAATCGATCTCGATCGTACCGTTGGTTTCAAAAGTGACCTCTATACCTTCCGAAACCAACCACTCAATGACTGCATAAAAGACTTTGTCTTTATGATACATCAAGGGTTCACCCCCTGTAATGACCATATGCGGCTGATAACCTATCTTACTAAATTCATTTTGAAGGCTCTTGATCAGTATATCGCTGTCATCCACTTTTATCCACGATTTGGCATACGTACTGTCTACTGCAAAATAGGTATCGCATCCATACCGTACTTCACCGTCGACTTCATAACTTGCCCCAAACCCGGGACAGTTCAGATTACAACCGCCTGTACGTAAAAAGTATGAAGGTACACCGGCATATTTACCTTCACCCTGGATCGAAAAGAACTGTTCAGTAAGGTAAAACATCAGCCGCCAGTTTCATAAAAAGCACGTGAAGAGATCTCTTTCTCTTCATTAGGGTTATCTTCGCTCCAGCGGTTCTCTTTTGGTTTGTCTCTGAGCACTTGGCCCAACACATCCGCCGCGCCCTGGATATCACCCTTTTTCACTGACTCTGCAATGCTCATCGCTTCATCAAAATAGAGACATGGAATAAGATTCCCTTCAGCAGTCAGTCGTATACGGTTGCAGCTCTCACAGAAATCATGCTTATGCGGGTCTATCAATCCAAACTCTGTACCATCTTCAAGTGCATAGTTAAACGATGGGCTGGCTCCTTCGCGTCCTAATGCATGGATCGTATGTCTCTCTTTGACCTTTTCAAGTATCTCTCTACCGTGCATACCCTTGAGTGCCTGATCCGCATGTCTGTTTTCCATATACTCTATGAAACGTACTTTGATGTTACGTGCTTTACAATACTCCAATATATCCAGGATCTCGCCATCGTTGATCCCTTTAAGCGGTACCATATTGATCTTTACTTTAAGTCCCACTTCCAACGCTTTATCGATACCCTTAAGCACTTGGGGAAGCACATCTTTTCCTGCGATCTTCGCTGCCACATCCGCACGCAGTGAATCAAGCGAAATGTTCAGTCTTTTAAGTCCCGCATCCTTCAGTCGTTGTGCAGCTTCAGGAAGAAGATACGCATTGGTGGTCAAGGCCAGATCGATATCGGGTTTATAATCGGAGATCATTTGGATAAATTTATCAAGATCTTCTCTAAGTAACGGTTCTCCGCCAGTCAAACGAATTTTCGTTACACCCCCGTCGATGGCAACTTTGACAAATAAAAAAAGTTCTTCAAAAGTAAGCAGATTCTCTTTGGGTACCCATGAAAAAGGTTTTTCCGGCATACAGTACTGACATCTGAAGTTACAGCGCTCTGTCACTGAGATACGTAAGTAGTTGACTGTACGGCCATGTCCATCTATAAGCATATAAAATCCAATGTATAATTTTTTAAAATTTATTAAAATTTTTTCTTAGGGTACCTAAATGTAGATAAAAAAGGGATAATGTAGATGAAGAAAGTAAGGACAAGGGGAATCCCCCCTGTCCTAAATCGTTAGATTAATGTAGATCTCTCCATTGTGACTTCTTCCACAACAGTGCAAGCAGTGAGAACAAGATAAAGAAACCGATCACGATCGGTCCGATCGCTTCTCTTTTTGGTTTGCTAGGGTCACCCACTTCAGTAAGATATGCTTTGACCTTCTCAAATCCTTCATGGCTCAATCCGACTCTAGGCATAGATGTCCCAGGCAATTGGCTTTGAGGATTTTCAATAAATGTCTCCAGGAAATGTTCACTTCTTGCCCTGATGATCATAGAAAGATCCGGAGGCAATTTCCCCATATAGGCCTTTACCGCATCCTGCTCATCTAATACTTTGATCTTATAGGCCAGTGCCTCTTTTTCATGTTTGAATGCCGG
>JBFEWI010000140.1:0-4941 GCA_041546475.1 Sulfurovum sp. | reverse complement strand
TCCTTTTTACCAATCCTGTTAACAAAGCAAAAGACATAACGTATGATATGCCTGTACTGATGAATATCTTTGCCAACAAAGAGCTGACCGAAAAGCTCTTCGGTAAACATCCTGATGATGTCGCTAAAGGTATAGATGAACTGCTTAAGCTCAAACCACCCAAAGGGTTCAAAGCCAAGTTGGCGATGCTTCCTAAACTCTTTTCACTCAAAAATGTGTTTCCCAAACGTCTAAAGTTCAAAGGAGAGTGTCAGGAGGTCATCATTCCTAAAGATGAGGTGGACTTAGACAGATTACCTATACTCAAGACCTGGGAAGAGGACGGTGGTCCTTTTATCACGATGGGACAGGTATATACGAAGAGTCTTGACGGGGAGATGCAGAACCTCGGGATGTACCGTCTGCAGCAGTATGATAAAAAGAGACTGGGAATGCATTGGCAGATACATAAAGATGCTTCCCACTTCTTTGATCAGTATCAAAGGGCCGGCAAAAAAATGCCTGTCACGGTAGCCATAGGCGGTGACCCTCTTTATATCTGGTGTGGACAGGCCCCGATGCCTCACGGTATGTTTGAATTGTTGCTCTATGGGTTTGTACGCAATAAAAATGCACAGCTGGTGAAGTCGATCACCAACGATATCTATATACCACGTGATGTGGATGTGGTCATAGAAGGTTTTGTGGATCCTGAAGTGATGGAGATAGAAGGACCATTTGGTGACCATACGGGGTACTATACACTGAAAGAACCTTTCCCTGTGATGGAGGTAGAGACGATCACAATGAAAAGACATCCGGTATTTCAGGCTACAGTGGTTGGAAAACCGCCACTAGAAGACAAATATATGGGATGGGCCACTGAACGTATCTTTTTACCGATGCTTAAACCTATGGCACCGGACCTTATAGACTACAATATGCCTGAAAACGGTGTGTTCCATAATCTTATACTGGCAAAGATGAAAACACTCTATAAAGGGCATGCCCAGCAGTTCATGCATGCATTTTGGGGTGTGGGCCAGATGAGCTTTGTGAAACATGCCATTTTTGTGGGAGAAGATGCACCCGATCTTGAAGAGAGTCAAGCACTTGCTGCACATATACTCAATCGACTCGATCCGAGCAGAGTGCTCATTACACAGGGTATCGTGGACCACCTTGACCATTCGTCCTCTGAGCAGTTTGTCGGTGGAAAACTGGGTGTGGATGCAACAGGGGACGAAGTAGAAAATGGTGTAGAAGCCTTGCTTTCAGATGAAGCGCTGCTTGAGAAGATACAAGAGATAAGCAGCAGTGTAGTAGGGCTGAAACAATATATGACAGAGACCAAAACACCAATCTGCGTGATCAGTGTAGATAAGCAAGCGTCTCAACTTGAGCTGATGAACAAACTCAAGGGGCTTGAGAAGCATATCAAACTGCTTGTGATCGTGGACCATGCAAATAATGATCTGGATGATGTCTATATGCTCATTTGGCGTGTGGTGAACAATATAGACGCAGGTCGAGATGTCATACTTAAACCGTTCATAGCGATCGATGGAACAAATAAAAGTGAAGTAGACGGCTATGAAAGAGAGTGGCCCGGAGATACTTTCTGTACCAAAGAGGTGCTTGACAGGCTTCAGGAAAAAGGGATCATAGAGATAGATGAAGCATTTATTAAAAAGTTTGGATTGCTTCCTTTTTAATTTCCTTTTAAAGATAGTATGATAATATTTCCTTGTTAATAAAAATTATCAATAAGGAAATAAAACATGTTAGTAACAAAAAAAGCTCCAGACTTTACAGCAACAGCCGTACTTGCAGACGGTTCAATCGTAGATAACTTCAATCTTATGGAAAACCTAGGTGAAAAAGGTGCGGTTCTTTTCTTCTACCCACTTGACTTTACTTTTGTATGTCCATCAGAGATCATCGCATTTTCTCACAGAGCTAAAGAGTTCAGAGAAAGAGGTATCAATATAATAGGTTGTTCTATAGATTCACAATTCTCACACTTCGCTTGGAGAGAAACTCCAGTAGCTGAAGGTGGTATCGGTAGAGTTGATATGCCACTAGTAGCAGACCTTAACAAGCAAATCGCTAGAGATTATGATGTACTTCTTGATGACGCTGTAGCGCTTAGAGGTTCTTTCCTTATTGATGCAGACGGTACAGTAAGACATGCAGTGATCAATGACCTTCCACTTGGTAGAAACATTGATGAAATGATCAGAATGGTAGATACAATGCTCTTTACTAACGAGCATGGTGAAGTTTGTCCAGCTGGTTGGCAAAAAGGTGACGAAGGTATGAAAGCTGACACTGCAGGTGTTGCTGAGTATCTTGCAAAACACGAAGGCGATCTCTAAGACCTGAGTATATTCCCATCTTTAAAGATGGGTGTATACATAAGGCTATAGAGTGATAGCTTTATGTATACATTGAAAGGATAACTATGACAGATTATGCAGCTCTACTTAAGGATAGTGGACTAAAAGCTACATTTCAACGTATGAATATATTGGAAAAGATAGAAGCGTATGGGCATATGTCTATAGATGCAATCTATGCAGAGGTCATAAAAACACATCCATCTCTTTCGCTTGCAACCGTGTATAAAAATATTATTCTCATGGTAGAGAAGGGTGTACTGGTAGAAGTGCCCATCACGGGTAAAAAATCCAAATATGAACTTTTAAAAGAGGATCATATCCATCTGGTCTGTACGGAGTGTGGAGAGGTGGAAGACAAGCCGCAGCACAGTGTTGCAGATGAACTCTTTACCTCAATCACAAAAAAAGAGAACTTTGCCATAAGTAAACAACAGATCAATCTTTACGGCGTGTGCAGCCACTGTAGAGAAGCTGTTGCCTAAGAGTTACAGGTTTGATACACTTCATCCTGTAACAGCTTATTTGAATAATGCCGAACCGATCCTCACCAAATTTGACCCGCATTTTATAGCCAATTCATAATCACCGCTCATTCCCATAGAACAGATACTTGCACCCTCTTTTTTCAGTTTCTCATAGATACCGAATGTGGTTTCAAAACTTTGTTGTATCAGTTTTGTATCTTCACTGTGTGCCCCTATGGTCATTACACCTTTGAGATTGATCTGCGGACAGCTCTCCTTGATCGTTTGGTAGATGTCTACAGCCTCTTCAGGAGTGACCCCTGACTTGGTTGCTTCATTGGCTGCATTGACCTGAAGCAGGCAGTGCATCTTTGTCTCTTTTGCCAAGAGCTTTTTGTTCAGTTCTGTTGCCAGTTCGATACTGTCAAGTGATTGCATCAGTGTGGGGCGCAAGTCTATGAGATTATTGATCTTGTTTTTTTGGAGCGAACCGATCATATGCCATTCAAGCGGAAGGTCCTCGAGCGCATGCATACGCTCTTTAAGCTGCTGTACCTGGTTTTCACCAAAGGCTCTCTGTCCGAGTTCATAGAGTGTAGAAATATTTTCAAGCTCCGTATATTTAGCAACGGTCACCAGTTTGACAATGTGGTGTTCACTCACTGTGATACGCGCTTGTTCGATGTTCCAGATCACTTCATCCAGGTTTGCTCTTAAGTGTTCTTTGTCTAATATCATACTTCTTATCCTTTTCTAATGAATTGCCTGCACGGCTACACTGCTACGCTTTAGGTTCAAACCTACGGTCTTTATCCCCAAAGTCTATTGATATCATTATACAATCCTAACATCATTAAAGAGATGAGTATAGCCCAGCCTACCAATGTGATGAGATACATCACCTGTTCGCTCGCGGTTTTTCCCGTAAGCATCTCATAAAGGTTGAACATGATATGCCCACCGTCTAGTGCAGGTATGGGAAGCAGGTTCAAGACCCCCAGGTTGACTGAAATGAGCGCGGTAAAAAAGAAAAGTGCTAGTATTCCTGCAGAACTCGCTTGGGCAGTCACATCTACGATGGTGATAATGCCTCCGAGTTTATCTGCACCGACCACTCCTGTAATGAGTTTTTCTACACTCTGTACAATAAGCAGAGAGGCTTTCTTTGTCTCATCCCATGCATACGCCAATCCATCTACGAATCCGAAGTAGACCGTCGTTTGCTCTCCCAATGGACTGATACCGATGATACGTCTGGTGATCTTCTCTCCAAAGATATTTTTGTCCTCTATCACTTTGGGTGTCAGTTGTAGTGTGATCAGTTTTTCTTGACGCTCTACGATGAGCGTGATGTCCCCTTGATCCCCATTGATATTCTCACCGATCTCTTCCCAGTAACGTACATTGTTACCATTGATCTGAACGATCTTGTCCTCTTTGGTTAAACCCGCTTTGAATGCAGGTGTCTCTTTGCCCACTTCTCCGACATAAGGCAAGAGTTTTGGAACACCGATGTTCGCAATAGCAAAGTAAAGCAGAAAGGCCAGCAGGAAATTGGCAAAAGGTCCGGCCAATAAAATGATGATACGCTGCCATGGTTTTTTTACATTGTATGAATCTTCATCATAAGAGACGGCTGTAGGATCAGTATCGTCCTGGCCTTTCATTTTTACATACCCGCCAAGCGGTATGGCAGAGAGGCTCCATTCTGTTTTCCCTATCATTCTGGAGTAGAGTTTTTTACCAAAACCTATGCTAAAGACATCCACCTGTACTCCAAAAAAACGTGCTGCTGTAAAGTGTCCAAGCTCATGAAAAAAGATCAGTACCGACAAGACCAAAAGTGCGACTATAATGCCCATAAAATTCCTCAATGCAAATATATTGAATTATAGCTAAGTGTAGTAAAAAGTTGATATAGATTAAAACTATAATAAAAAATTTAGCTAAAATAAATGGGAAGGATGAAAAGATGAATGAAAATAAGGGTGTGTCAACAGAAATAACAGAAGAGATTGAAGGTGAAGATTCAGAGGGCCTGGATGAAATTAATGATACAGCTTTTAAAATAAGAGAAGATGATATGGATTCTTATG